>NZ_JAUHID010000001.1:0-62500 GCF_032377735.1 Bradyrhizobium sp. SZCCHNRI3043 | reverse complement strand
GGCAATCAAACCATCTGGTGGAGCCAGACGGGATCGAACCGACGACCTCATGCTTGCAAAGCACGCGCTCTCCCAGCTGAGCTATGGCCCCGTAACCAGAAGACGAAGCATAGCGCCCGTCTTCGCCAAGTGGCTACGCCGGACACGCTTCGCTCATTGGAGAGCGCGGCGTGCCACGCGAAGCCGCAGGCGAAGCGTGGTGGGCCTGGGAAGACTTGAACTTCCGACCTCACGCTTATCAAGCGCGCGCTCTAACCAACTGAGCTACAAGCCCTAACGCTCGAAGCTCGTCACCACCCGGCCAGCGAAGGCCAAAGCCTACGAAGCAAAAGCAGCGACCGCGCAGCCCCAGGCAGCGTGTTCGTCCGCGAAGAAAGAGAAACGAAGACGGCGAAATCCCGCCAATGGAGCTCACGCAAGACCTGGCGGTCTCGGTGGCCCCTGATGTTTCTAAAACAGCTCGATAGAAGCGACAGATCCGAAGATCTGACCTTGCTGAAGAGCCATCCTTAGAAAGGAGGTGATCCAGCCGCAGGTTCCCCTACGGCTACCTTGTTACGACTTCACCCCAGTCGCTGACCCTACCGTGGTCGGCTGCCTCCATTGCTGGTTAGCGCACCGCCTTCAGGTAAAGCCAACTCCCATGGTGTGACGGGCGGTGTGTACAAGGCCCGGGAACGTATTCACCGTGGCGTGCTGATCCACGATTACTAGCGATTCCAACTTCATGGGCTCGAGTTGCAGAGCCCAATCCGAACTGAGACGGCTTTTTGAGATTTGCGAAGGGTTGCCCCTTAGCTTCCCACTGTCACCGCCATTGTAGCACGTGTGTAGCCCAGCCCGTAAGGGCCATGAGGACTTGACGTCATCCCCACCTTCCTCGCGGCTTATCACCGGCAGTCTCCTTAGAGTGCTCAACTAAATGGTAGCAACTAAGGACGGGGGTTGCGCTCGTTGCGGGACTTAACCCAACATCTCACGACACGAGCTGACGACAGCCATGCAGCACCTGTGTTTCGGGCTCCGAAGAGAAGGTCACATCTCTGCGACCGGTCCCAAACATGTCAAGGGCTGGTAAGGTTCTGCGCGTTGCGTCGAATTAAACCACATGCTCCACCGCTTGTGCGGGCCCCCGTCAATTCCTTTGAGTTTTAATCTTGCGACCGTACTCCCCAGGCGGAATGCTTAAAGCGTTAGCTGCGCCACTGGTGAGTAAACCCACCAACGGCTGGCATTCATCGTTTACGGCGTGGACTACCAGGGTATCTAATCCTGTTTGCTCCCCACGCTTTCGTGCCTCAGCGTCAGTATCGGGCCAGTGAGCCGCCTTCGCCACTGGTGTTCTTGCGAATATCTACGAATTTCACCTCTACACTCGCAGTTCCACTCACCTCTCCCGAACTCAAGATCTTCAGTATCAAAGGCAGTTCTGGAGTTGAGCTCCAGGATTTCACCCCTGACTTAAAGACCCGCCTACGCACCCTTTACGCCCAGTGATTCCGAGCAACGCTAGCCCCCTTCGTATTACCGCGGCTGCTGGCACGAAGTTAGCCGGGGCTTATTCTTGCGGTACCGTCATTATCTTCCCGCACAAAAGAGCTTTACAACCCTAGGGCCTTCATCACTCACGCGGCATGGCTGGATCAGGGTTGCCCCCATTGTCCAATATTCCCCACTGCTGCCTCCCGTAGGAGTTTGGGCCGTGTCTCAGTCCCAATGTGGCTGATCATCCTCTCAGACCAGCTACTGATCGTCGCCTTGGTGGGCCATTACCCCACCAACTAGCTAATCAGACGCGGGCCGATCTTTCGGCGATAAATCTTTCCCCGTAAGGGCTTATCCGGTATTAGCACAAGTTTCCCTGTGTTGTTCCGAACCAAAAGGTACGTTCCCACGCGTTACTCACCCGTCTGCCGCTGACGTATTGCTACGCCCGCTCGACTTGCATGTGTTAAGCCTGCCGCCAGCGTTCGCTCTGAGCCAGGATCAAACTCTCAAGTTGAACTTGAAGCTTTGAACCGGCTGATCACAACGTTTGACGAGGTCCCACCAATCGATCTCCACGCTTCACAGCGCGAAAACCATGGTGTTACCTTTGAAACATTGTCCGCCGAAGTCTTCTCGTCCGATCCCAGAACCAAAAGCCGAAGCTCTCAATCCCAAGACCCGCAAGGACTCCGCCGTCCACGTTTCTCTTTCTTCATCTTCACTTGTCAAACAGCCCGGGACCTCAGTCCCACCCTCGGATGGAGGGGTCGCCCAACCTTTTCCGACGTCGATGAGCAACCGGGTTCTACCGGTTGTGCATCGCTCAGCAGAAGTGAGGAGCAATATTGGCGCGAATGCTCGCCTCGGTGTGTCCCGAAGCGGCGCCGCGCTCAGTGACCGTGCTTATAGGGGGGTCCGATCGGGGTGTCAACGCCCAATGTCAACAAATCGTCGCATCGAATCATTTTTTCCGGGACGGCCAGAGAACCCAGACTTCTTGCGGACTTCGTGCCCCACTTGGGCCACAATCCTGCGACGATTTGTTAAGCACCGACCTGGGTTGATTTGGGTCCAGCGGGGACCGCCATCGATTCAAGGATGATCCAGATCAAGGAAGTGGCGAGCCCTTCGCCTGACTCATACGGCCGAGACGACATCGAGAGATCCTGAAGAACAATAGCGGTTCGCGGATTCCGGCTTTCGGGCCAGAGAGTCTCGAACCGTCAGAAGCGCGCCATCATTCCGAGCCGTTTGTCTTGGACGTTAAGCCGACCGGCAGCTGAGTGATTTCGGCGAACTTGGGGGACGAAGGTTGAACCATCGGACGTCACGCGGAGGGTATGGACGCGAGGTCGGCATGATCGATCTCGGTCATGAGCCGCCGCTATCGGTCGATGGCTCCGAGGCCGCGGTGATCGATCGCCGCCGCGTCTCCGTGCAATGGTTCTCCGGTACGATTCTGACTGGTCTATGCGGCGCAGCCCTGATCGGCGGCGCCGTTTTTGCGTCGCTCGACGGCGAAATGACCTTCGCTCGCATGCCGGAGCGGATGGAGAGCGCGCTGCGCGGCGCCTTCGGCGCCAATGACCGCGTTGCCACCCTGCGCAAGAGCGATCGCCTGCCGCCGCCGAGCGAAGCGGCGGCGGCGCGCAATGTGGTGCGCATCTCGACCGTGACCCGCGCCGGATCGCGCGAGCTGATCCGGGTCCGTCCCTACGTCCGGATCTCGGGCAACCTGTCGATGACGACGAGCGATCTTTCCGCCAAGATCCCACCGTTCAACGCCCAGCGCCTGCTGAGCGACACCGACAACGACAAGACCGGGTCCGGCGAGGATCCGAACAATCCGGAGGCCGTCGAGCCCGACGCCGAAGTCTCGTTCGTGACCAAGGATCTCGCCGCGGTGCTCCCCAAGGCGAAGATCGCGACCTCGGTGGCGCTCGACGAAATCGTCATGCGGGTTCGCGATGCGGCGAACTGGCGCGGCAACAATGGCGGCGTCCGCTACGCCTCGCTCGCCAATGCCGCCGCTGACGCGGCCGGTGCACAGGCCGTCCAAGGCGGCGACCTGAAACTGTCCTACGCCAATGACGGCACCTCGCCAGATCCTTACGCCGGCTTCGAGACCCGGGTGGTGCCGGAAAATGTCACCTTGCTCCCCAAGACCAAGGACCAGATCACCGGCGGCAATCCGCTCGGCGAGCGTGTCCACCTGGTCAAGAAGGGCGATACCGTCACCTCGATCCTGCGCGACCAGGGCGCGACGCCCGACGAGGCCAGGGCGATTGCCGCCCAGCTCGGCCCACGCGGCCGTGACGGCGGGCTGAAGGAAGGCGAGAAGCTCCGTATCCTGATGGCGCCGTCCGGCCCTGCCCCCGGCGCCCGGCTGCAGCCATTCCGGGTCATCATCGCCAACGACACCATGATCGAGGCGGTGGCCGCGCTGTCGGACCTCGGACGATACGTCGCCGTGGACGCGCAGAGCATGAACACGGTCACCGAGACCGCCGACAACACCAATGACGAGGAGGATGACGGCACCGGTGTCCGCCTCTATCAGAGCATCTACGAGACGGCGATGCGCAACAAGGTGCCCACGCCGGTCATCGAGGACATGGTCCGGATCTATTCCTACGACGTCGACTTCCAGCGCAAGGTGCAGCCGGGCGATTCGTTCGACGTCTTCTATGCCGGCGACGATGACGACAAGCCCGGCAACAACGACAAGACCGAGGTGCTGTTCGCTGCGCTGACGGTCGGCGGCGAGACCAAGAAATACTACCGGTTCCAGACCCCCGACGACAGCGTCGTCGACTATTACGACGAGACCGGGAAGAGCGCGAAGAAGTTCCTGGTGCGCAAGCCGGTCAACAACGCGATCATGCGCTCCGGCTTCGGCGGCCGCCGCCATCCGATCCTCGGCTATGTGAAGATGCACACCGGCGTCGACTGGGCCACCGCCTACGGCACCCCGATCTTCGCCTCCGGCAACGGTGTTCTCGAGAAGGTCGGCACCGAAGGCGGTTACGGCAAGTACATCCGGATCAAGCACAACAACGGCTACGAGACGGCCTATGGCCACTTGTCGGCGTTTGCCAAGGGCATGGAGCCCGGCAAGCGCGTGCGCCAGGGCCAGGTCGTCGGTTTCGTCGGCTCGACCGGCATGTCGACCGGCCCGCACGTCCACTATGAGATCCTGGTCAACGGCCGCTTCGTCGACCCGATGCGCGTGAAGCTGCCGCGCGGCCGGTCGCTCGAAGGCCAGATCATGGCCAGCTTCGAGAAGGAGCGCGATCGCGTCGACCAGATGATGACCAGCCGCGGTGCCGGTGCCTCGCGCATCTCCGACGCCGGCCCGATCCAGGTCAGCCGCTAAAAACCCGGCCTCGCCGGGCTGGTCCGTTCAACCCAAGGAAGTCTTTTTGCCGATGCAGGCGGCCCGCGCTGATCGCTCAGCGCGGACCGCCTTTGCTTGCATTCGGCGCAGCGCCGCTTCAGTTCAGCTTGCGCTTCGGGATCGGCGCCTCGAACGTCGCGATCTCGGCGGTGCGATGCGCCTTGCCGTTGAAGGTCAGCACATTGCCTTCCGAGGAGATGGCGACCTTGTCGCCGTCCTTGACATCGCCGGCGAGGATCATCTCGGCGAGCGGATCCTGCACGCTACGCTGGATCACCCGCTTCAACGGCCGTGCGCCATAAGCCGGATCCCAGCCCTTGGCGGCGAGCCAGTCGCGCGCATCGCCATCCAGGGACAAGGTGATCTTGCGCTCCTCCAGCAGCTTCTGGAGCCGTGTGAACTGGATCTCGACGATCCGCCCCATCTCGCTCTTCTGCAAGCGGTGGAACAGGATGATCTCGTCGACGCGGTTGAGGAACTCGGGCCGGAAATGCCCGCGCACCGTGCCCATCACCAGCTCGCGCACCTCCGACGTATCCTCGCCCTCCGGCTGATTGACCAGGAACTCGGAGCCGAGATTGCTGGTCATGATGATCAGCGTGTTGCGGAAGTCGACGGTACGGCCCTGCCCGTCGGTCAGGCGGCCGTCGTCGAGCACCTGCAGCAGCACGTTGAAGACATCCGGATGCGCCTTCTCGATCTCGTCGAACAAGACGACCTGGTACGGCCGGCGCCGGACGGCCTCTGTCAGCGCTCCGCCCTCGTCATAGCCGACATAGCCGGGAGGCGCGCCGATCAGCCGCGACACCGAGTGCTTCTCCATGTACTCGGACATGTCGAGCCGGACCATCGCGGTCTCGTCGTTGAACAGATACTCGGCGAGCGCCTTGGTCAGCTCGGTCTTGCCGACACCGGTGGGGCCCAAGAACATGAACGAGCCCATCGGTCGGTTCGGGTCCTGCAGGCCGGCGCGCGAGCGCCGCACGGCGGTCGCGACCGCATGCACGGCCTCGAACTGGCCGACGACGCGCTTGCCGAGAGAATCCTCCATGCGCAGGAGCTTGTCCTTCTCGCCCTCGAGCATCTTGTCCACCGGCACGCCGGTCCAGCGCGAGACCACCTGCGCGATGTGGTTGGCGGTGACCGCCTCCTCCATCATCTCGCCGGCATTCTCCTTGGCCTCGATGTCGGCCAGCTGCTTCTCCAGCTCCGGGATGCGGCCATAGGCCAGCTCGCCCGCTTTTTGATACTCGCCGCGGCGCTGCGCGTTGGCGAGCTCGATGCGCAGGCCGTCCAGCTCGCTCTTGAGCTTCTGCGCGTTCGACAGCTTGTCCTTCTCCGCGCTCCAGCGCGCAGTCAGGCCAGCCGACTTCTCCGAGAGATCGGCGAGCTCCTTTTCCAAGGTCAGCAGCCGGCTCTTGGATCCCGGATCGGTCTCCTTCTTCAGCGCTTCCTGCTCGATCTTGAGCCGGATGATCTCGCGATCCATCGAATCCAGCTCTTCCGGCTTGGAATCGACCTGCATCTTCAGCCGCGCGCCCGCCTCGTCCATCAGGTCGATGGCCTTGTCGGGCAGGAAGCGGTCGGTGATGTAGCGGTTCGACAGCGTCGCCGAGGCCACCAGCGCGGAATCGGTGATGCGCACGCCGTGATGCTGCTCGTATTTATCCTTCAGGCCGCGCAGGATCGAGATGGTGTCCTCGACCGTCGGCTCGGTGACGTAGACCGGCTGGAAGCGCCGCGCCAGCGCGGCGTCCTTCTCGACATGCTTCTGATACTCGTCGAGCGTGGTCGCGCCGATGCAGTGCAGCTCGCCGCGAGCGAGCGCGGGCTTCAGCAGGTTCGACGCATCCATCGCGCCGTCGGCCTTGCCGGCGCCGATCAGGGTATGCATCTCGTCGATGAACAGCACGAAGGTGCCTTCGGCCGACGTGACCTCCTGCAGCACGGCCTTCAGCCGCTCCTCGAACTCGCCGCGATATTTCGCGCCCGCGATCAGGGAGCCGAGATCGAGCGACAACAGCCGCTTGTCCTTCAGGCTCTCCGGCACGTCGCCATTGACGATGCGCAGCGCGAGGCCCTCGACGATCGCGGTCTTGCCGACGCCGGGCTCGCCGATCAGTACGGGATTGTTCTTGGTGCGCCGGGACAGAACTTGAATCGTACGGCGGATCTCCTCGTCGCGGCCGATCACCGGATCGAGCTTGCCGTCGCGCGCCGCCTGGGTCAGGTCGCGGGCATATTTCTTCAGCGCATCATACGCATTCTCGGCGGTCGCCGAGTCGGCGGTACGGCCCTTGCGCAGGGATTCGATCGCCGCGTTGAGGTTCTGCGCGGTGACGCCGCCCTTGGCGAGGATGCCGCCTGCTTCGCTGTTCTTCTCCAGCGTCAGCCCGAGCAGCAGCCGCTCGACCGTGACAAAACTATCGCCGGCCTTCTCGGCCGCCTTCTCCGCCGCGTCGAAGGCGCGCGCCAGCTCGGGCGACAGATAGACCTGTCCGGCGCCGCTGCCCGACACCTTCGGCAGCTTGCCCAGCGCATCCTCGGTCGCTTTCAGGATCGCGCGCGAATTGCCGCCGGCGCGGTCGATGAGACCGCCCGCGAGTCCCTCGCCGTCGTCGAGCAGGACTTTCAGCAGATGCAGCGGCGAGAACTGCTGATGGCCGTCGCGCACGGCCAGCGATTGCGCCGATTGGATGAAGCCCCGGGCGCGCTCGGTATATTTTTCGATATTCATGATATTTCCCTCAGCCTGCTGTGACGCCCCGAAGGCACGATTTCAGCATCTTCATTGGGTTTCGGACCGCGCACGTTGACGTCCATCAACGCCGCACCCCTGACGTCGCCGGCTTGCGCCCGGCTTGAGCTGAAATGTGGGAAGGCGGGCCAAAAACGGAAGAGGCCGTTTCACAAATTCGTGTGCCCTGGCCGCGGCCATGGGAATCTCCTATGAGGCGGCATGAGCCAGACCCGTCCCGCGCGCATCGCCGGCCTGTACCGCTATCCGGTCAAGGGCCTTACCCCGGAACCATTGCAGACGGCACCTCTGCGGGTCGGCCAGACCTTACCGGCCGACCGCCGCTACGCATTGGAGAACGGCCCCAGCGGGTTCGATCCGGACGCTCCGGTCTGGCGGCCGAAGACGGCGTATCTCATGCTGATGCGCAACGAGCGCCTCGCCGGCTTCAAGACCGTGTTCGACGACGCGACGAATATCCTCACCATCCGCAGGGACGACGCCGTCGTCGTGCAAGGCGATCTCGAGAGCCCCGAAGGCCGCGCGGCGATCGAGCGCTTCTTCGCAGGCGAGTTCGCCGACGAGCTGCGCGGGCCACCAAAGCTGCTGTCGGGCGGCGGCTACAGTTTCACGGACCTGGCGCGCAAGGTGGTCTCGATCATCAACCTCGCCTCCATCGCGGAGATCGAGACTTTGGTCGGCGCTCCCGTGCACCCGCTGCGCTTCCGCGCCAACGTCTACGTCACCGGCTGGCAGGCCTGGCACGAGACCTCGCTCATGGGCGAGACGCTGCGCATCGGCTCGGCGCGGCTCAAGGTCGTGAAGACCACCACCCGCTGCGCCGCGGTCAACGTCGACCCGGACACGGCCGCCCGCGACCTCGACATCCCGCCCGCGCTGATGACCCGGCGCGGCAACAATGAATGCGGCATCTATGCCGAGGTGATCGAAGCCGGTGATATCGCCGTTGGCGACGAACTCGCCGTGGAGCAGCCGCGGCTGGTGTAGTTCGAGCGCTGGCCGCATCGGCGGCGCGCCCCCTCTCCCGCGTGCGGGGGAGGGTTGGGGTGGGGGCCGCCCCACCCGAAAATCTTCGTGTGGAGAGACTTCCCCCACCCGCATCGCATCTTCGATGCGATGCGACCTCCCCCGCAAGCGGGGGAGGCGCACACCGAGCGAGCCTCGACGGCTCGATTCATCAGTTCGAGATTGGTTAGTTCGGCATCACATACGCATACACCCGGCCGCGCGACACCGCGGTCTCGCGCACGCGGTTGCCGTTGTTGCCGGAGATGACGATCGGGTTGCCCTGGGCATCGACGCCCGAGACCACGCCGACATGTCCGCCGCCACGGCGGCTCATGACCGCGATCGCGCCGACCTGCGGGCCGGAGACGCGCTGGCCATAGCTCGCGAACGAGCGCGCCATGTCGGAGCCGGTGCCGCGATGGCCGGTCCGCTCCAGCACCATGTTCATGAAACGGGCGCACCACAGGCTGCGCCGGCCGGTCGGGTTGCCGCTGCCGATGAAGCTGCGCGCCGCGGAGACGACGCTGCTGCCGCCGCCGAAGCCGCCGGACGACGCCATGCCGTCGGACGCCATGCCGTCGGACGCCGTGCCCGGCATCATGACGCTGGCCTGCGCGTCGGCAATGCCGCTCACCTGCACCCGCGCCACGCCGCGCTCCCAGCGCGACAACCGGGCGACGGACCGGCCGTGGTGATGATATCTTGCGTAGTGATGGCCGCCGTGGCTGCGGTGGGCATGATGCCCGGAGCCGTGATGCGGACGGGCCGAAGCCGGTGTTGCGGTGACGGCGACGACTGCCGAGCACATGGTTAACGCAACGATGTGAAGCGACCGGCGAAGGGTAGACACAACCATACTCAATCCTTCTGTTACTTCCCCCAGTACCTGACTTGGCACCCCCTGGTCCCTCAGCGCGGCCCCTCTGCAAGCCGCCAGCGGCGGTCCGTAAAATGTTGCGGTGTGACGAAACCATGACCATCGACGGCGAAAGGCTGGCGACGAGAGGGTGAGTCCGAGTCTATGTCGCGGCGAAAACAAGGCGCTGGCCCGACCATTGTCGCGTGTCGCGCGACTCGTCATCATGCAACACGTGACACGGGAGGAGCTGACGATGCCCCACGCAACGGCGAACGACGGCGTTCGCCTCTATTTCGAAGAGGTCGGCGCGGGCACGCCGCTCATCTTCCTGCACGAGTTCGCCGCCGACCACACCAATTGGGAGCCGCAGTTGCGCTACTTCGCGCGGCGCCACCGCTGCATCGCCTACGCCGCGCGCGGCTACACGCCCTCGGACGTGCCGGCCGCGCCCGACGTCTACAGCTACGTGCACTTCTACATCGACGCGCTGGCGGTGCTGGACCATCTCGGCATCGCCAGCGCCCACTTCGTCGGCCTGTCGATGGGCTCCTATTCCTCGCTGCAGGTGGCGCTGAACGCGCCGGGGCGCATCCGCTCGATGGTGCTGGCCGGGGTCGGCTCAGGCTCCAGCCTTGAGCAACTCGACGCCTTCCGCGCCCAGTGCCGCGCGACCGCCGAGCAGTTCGAGACCCTGGGCTCAGCCGAGACCGCCAAGGTGACGCGCGAGGCGCCCGGCCGCATTCCCTTCCTTGTCAAGGACCCGCGCGGCCATGCCGACTTCTACGCCGCCCTGGCCCGCCATGACGCGCGCGGCTCAGCCAACACGATGCGCGGCTTCCAGGGGGGCCGTCCCTCGATCTACACCATGACGGACGCCATCCGCGGCGTGCCGACGCCGGCCCTCATCATCTGCGGCGACGAGGACGACGCCTGCATCGCGCCGAGCCTGTTCCTCAAGCAGCATCTGGCGGCCTCGGGCCTGACCTTCTTCCCCAAGTCCGGCCACGTGCTGAACCTGGAGGAGCCGGTGCTGTTCAACGAAGCGGTCGAGCGCTTCATCGCGCTGGTCGAGGCCGGGCGATGGGGGCCACGGGATCCGCGGTCGATGGCGGGATAGTTGCGCAGCCGAAGCGTTCCGGCTCTGCTCGACACGCAAGGCGCAGCGGGCCAGGCTGCTTCGCGAGCCGGCTTTGCCCATTCCAGCGACGATCACGTCCAGCATGAATCGGACTCTGCCGTGACGATCAGGCCAAGCGCGCGCGGCGCCGCGATCCAGTGTTGCGAGATGGCAATGGGATCGCCCGTGAGGCCACGGCGCACTGGATGCCAGCCTGCGCGGGCATGACAGCTGAGGCTATTGCTACCTCCTCCGTCATCGCGAGCGCCAGCGAAGCGATCCAGGGCTACGCAGACAAGCTGCCGTCGTGGCCCTGGATTGCTTCGTCGCTTGCGCTCCTCGCAATGACGGCCTGTTCGAGCAAGCCCTGCCAAAGTCGCGACGGACTCGCCTACTCGCCGATGATCTTGATCAGCACGCGCTTGCGCCGCCCGCCGTCGAACTCGCCGTAGAAGATCTGCTCCCACGGACCGAAATCGAGCTTGCCGCCGGTGATCGCGACCACGACCTCGCGGCCCATGATCTGGCGCTTCATGTGGGCGTCGGCATTGTCCTCGCCGGTCCGGTTGTGGCGATAGCCCGCCACCGGCTCGTGCGGCGCCAGCTTCTCCAGCCATTGCTCGTAGTCGAAATGCAGCCCGCTCTCGTCGTCATTGATGAAGACCGACGCGGTGATGTGCATGGCGTTGACCAGCACGAGTCCCTCGCGCACCCCGCTCTCCTTCAGCGCCGCCTCGACATCATCCGTGATGTTGATGAAGGCGCGACGGCCCGGTGTCTGGAACCAAAGTTCCTTGCGGAACGATCTCATCGGAACAATCCCGTGCTTCATCACCATAACCAGAGGATACCGCAACGCGCGTGTCCGTCCTCGAGTGTGCCGTAGCTCACAGCGTGCGGTTCCGGCTGCGCGCAGACTGGACCCGATGGAGTGCATACTGCAAGCCCAGCCGGCCCGGTGTCGCTTCGTCATACAATCCAAGATTGAACCGAACGTTGCTCGGACAGACTTAACTGCATTGCCGATCTCATTTCGACGATGACAACGACAGCGTGGCGGCTCGCCCTTCGGCGACGACTGTGCAGACCTGATCCGGCTGCAGCCGCTCATTCTCATCGCACGAGAAGCTCGACTTCTGCAGGCTGACGCCGATCGCAGCGAGTCGCCATTCAGAGGAGAGAGACAATGAGTCTGCTGCGTATCAATCTCTTTGGCGGTCTTGAAATCAAACGCGTCTCCGGCGAGCAGGTCGTCATCCCAAGCCGCAAGGCTGCAACACTCCTGGGCTATCTCGCCCTTACCTCTCCGCACGGCATTTCACGCAGCAAGCTTGCCGCACTCCTGTGGGAAGGCCGCTTCGGCGACAACGCGCGCGCAAACCTTCGCCAGGCCCTGTTGACGCTGCGCCGGGTGCTGCCGCAATGCGCCGACGTCATTTCGGCGGAACGGGACGACATCCGCATCCATCCGAACGCCGTTAGCACCGACGTGCAGGAGTTCGAGCTGCTGCTGCAGCTCGGCGATCTGGAAACCATGGCGCGCGCCGCCGCGCTGTTCCGAGGCGAGTTGCTCGACGGCATCAGCTCGACGTCCTGCGCGTTCGAGGCATGGCTCTCCGCCGAGCGTCAACGACTGAAGACGCGAGCGATACGGGCCATCGCGGGCCTGCTGGACGTCGGCGGCCCGGAACATGTGGAGATCGCCAAGACCTTCTCGTTGCGCGTGCTGGCCGCCGATCCGCTGCAGGAGGACGTCCACCGCACCCTGATGCGCTGCTACGCACAGCAGGGTCGCCGCGCCGACGCCCTGCGTCAATATGACTTCTGCCGCACCGTCCTGCGCAAGCAGGTCGGTGCCACACCGGAGAGCGAAACCGAAACCCTGCAACGCGAAATCAGGCGCATGCTTCGCGTCTGACGATCCGCGCGACCCTTGCTCCATGCGTGCCTCACATGATCGATTTTGACGGCACTTTCACGCCCCGCTTGACACTTGCATCACGGCCACACGCGCAACATCGCCCTCGATCGACGTCGCGCAGCAACTACTCCTGATGAGGTCAAGCGGCGCGTCGCTCAGAGGTCAGATAACGAGCGAGGAGGCTCAACATGAGTGGCATGCAGCAATCGACTGAGGACTTTGGTCAACTGAATCCCGAAGGGATCTTCGGCTCCGTTCTCGGCAGGTTCGCCGGACAAGCGATCGGACGCCTGATCGGCGGCAAGACCGGCCGGGACTTCGGCGGCGCCATCGGCGGAATCGCGGGCGGGTTCGCGCCGTTCTCCGTCGGCCCCGGCACCGAGCAGCCGTCGGAGATGGAGTTGCAGGGCTTCTGGAGCGTGCTCAAGAAGATCGGACAGGGTGTCCAGACCGGCCTCAATGTCGGCCACAACCTCGGCATCTTCAGCACCGATCCGCAGGCCGCCGCCGCGGCGCAGCCGACCGACATGGAGCTGCAGGGCTTCTGGAGCGTGCTCAAGAAGATCGGACAGGGCGCCCAGACCGGCCTCAATGTCGGCCACAACCTCGGCATCTTCAGCACCGGTCCGCAAGCCGCTGCGGCGGCGCAGCCGACCGACATGGAGCTGCAGGGCTTCTGGAGCGTGCTCAAGAAGATCGGTCAGGGCGTCCAGACCGGCATCAATGTCGGCCACAACCTCGGCATCTTCAGCACCGGTCCGCAAGCCGCCACCGCCGCGGCGCAGCCGACCGACATGGAACTGCAGGGCTTCTGGAGCGTGCTCAAGAAGATCGGTCAGGGCGTCCAGACCGGCCTCGATGTCGGCCACAACCTCGGCATCTTCAGCACCGGTCCGCAAGCCGCTGCGGCGGCGCAGCCGACCGACATGGAGCTGCAGAGCTTCTGGAGCGTGCTCAAGAAGATCGGCCAGGGCGTCCAGACCGGCCTCGACGTCGGGCACAATCTCGGCATCTTCAGCGCCGGCCAGCCGGGCCAGCAGGCGGCGGCCGCGCAGCCCACCGACATGGAGCTGCAGAGCTTCTGGAGCGTGCTCAAGAAGATCGGACAGGGCGTCCAGACCGGCCTCGACGTCGGCCACAACCTCGGCATCTTCAGCGCCGGCCAGCCGGGCCAGCAGGCCGCGGCGCAGCCGACCGACATGGAGCTGCAGGGCTTCTGGAGCGTGCTCAAGAAGATCGGACAGGGCGCGCAGACCGGCCTCAACATCGGGCACACGCTCGGCATCTTCAGCACCGGCCAGCCCGCCGGCACGATGCACTAGGACGACCGATTGGAAGCAACGACCCGCGACATCGCAACGCGGGTCCAAGAGAGTGAAGCGGTGGGCGCACGAAAAGTCCGCCCACCGCCGACCTGACATGGAGGGAACGACGCATGGCGGATCCGAACTCAGAACAGGAATTCATCGTGCAAGGCGAGCCGGTCAAGTCCGGCCAGCTCGCTGATCACTTGAGCCGCGAGCCCAGCGTGAAACGCGTCGGTCAGGTCGCACCCGACGTCGTCATCCTGTCGATGACGAAGAGCCAGGCCGATCGCCTCCGATCGACTTTCAGCACGATCGTGGTGGAGCCGAACGCTCCGCTGAAACCCTTTGGCGCCGGCTGACTTCAGCAGCGCCTCCCGACGATGTCACGAGCGAGGATGAAGGAGCCCGCAAATGGCCGCACGAAGCAAGCCTGAAATCTCGGATCAGAAGGATGCGGCCGGCACGGCCGTCAACGGCACCGGAGCACAACCCGGAGCGGCGCAGCCGTCAGCCGAGGCCGCTGCCGCACCGCAGGCCGCAGCACGGGTGACCGCCGCATCAGCCCCAGCCGCACAAGGGACCAGCCGCAGCGACGGCGGCACGGCGGCGCCAGCAACGGGTCAACCCGGCGCAACGATCTCGCAACGGCGGGCGCAGTACATCCTGGCACCGCGCCAGCAGATGGGGCTTGGGACCTTCAGCGCCGACTTCATCGTCCAGCAACTGACAAACAGCCCCGACATCGACGTGGTGAAGACAATTCAGCCGCCGCGCCTGCTCGGATTTCAGAGCACCGACCCGGGACAAGCACCGCTCGGCCCGATGGTGCTGGCCCGCATGGCGCCCGACAAGGCCGAATTGCTGAAGGCCCAGGCCGGAGCACGGCTCGCGGTCGAGCGCGATGCGCCGCTCACCTACATGCTCGATCCGACCGTCCCCCAGGTGCCGGCGCCGCACCAGCTTCCCAATCCCGGCGTTCTCATTCCCTTGGCCGACGGGTTCTCGACGACGATCGAAGTGGTCGGCGAGAGCGGCCCGCTGCCGGAGGTGGAAGTGTACGTGTTCGGCAGCGTGTGGCCGGTTCAGGGCGTCACCGACGCCAGCGGCCGCGTCACGCTCAAGATTCAGGGCGAGACGCCCGACACCATCCGCTCGATCCTGATCAAGCCGCGGGTCGATTACTGGACCTTCTGGCTCGATCGTCCGCAACTAACCCCCGACAGCGTGAACCGCATCGCCGCGAAGACGCTCGGCGCCTATCTGCGCGGATTTCCCGGCCAGCAATTGCTGGGTTGGGGCCAGCGCGCGATGGGCCTCGATCGCCTGCCCCTCGCCTATAACGGCGCGGGAGTGAAGATTGCGGTGATCGATTCCGGCGCCGCGCCGACGCATCGCAATCTGCACGGCGTCACGATCGGCAAGAGCATCGTCGGCAATGATCCCGCGAGTTGGACCGTCGATACCATCGGTCACGGCTCGCATTGCGCCGGGATCATCGCCGGCGGACCGATCGGCTCCGGCGGCGGCATTCGCGGCTTCGCTCCGGCGGCCGAAATCCATGTCTGCCGGATCTTCCCGGGCGGCCGGTTCAGCGATCTCGTCTCGGCGCTCGACTACTGCATGGAGAATGGCATCGACGTCGCCAACATGAGTCTGGGCGGCGGCGAGCCGTCGCAGATCATCGAGGAGCGGATCTTGCGGGCCAAGCAGATGGGCCTCGCCTGTATCGTCGCCGCGGGAAACTCGTCGGGGCCGGTCCAGTTTCCGGGCTCGACGCCGCATTGCCTGGCGGTCGCCGCGATGGGCAAATGGGGCGAGTTTCCCGAGGACAGCTTCCACGCCCAGCAGGGATTGGACGGCTTCCGGAGCGCCGACGGATATTTTCCGGCGAAGTTCAGTTGCTTCGGGCCGGAGATCGACGTCTGCGCGCCGGGCGTCGGCATCGTGTCCTCGCTGCCGACGGATGGCTTCGGGGCCTGGGACGGCACCTCGATGGCCACGCCGCACGTCACCGGTCTCGCCGCGCTCGTGCTGGCGCATCATCCCGACTTCAAGGGCCAGTTCGCGACACGCGACGCGCGGCGTGTGGAGCGGCTGTTCCAGATCCTGAAGGAGACATCGACGCCGCTGCAGTTCGGCGATCCCAACCGTTCGGGTGCCGGACTGCCGAACGCGATGCGCGCACTCGGCCTGGAAGCGGGCGTGGCCTCCGCGCCCACGGCCGATCCCTCGCTCGACGTTCTCCGTCGCCTGCTCGGACTGGCGCGCGGCGAGGCGCAGAGCGGCGCGACGTCTCCGACGCTGGTGCCGCAGGCGCCCAATGGCAAGCTCAACGGAGCCGGTTCGGTTGCCAGGGGCCCGGCAACGACGACCAGCGAGTGGTCCAGCCCGGCGGTCGGTGATCCCAGTCCGGCGCAGATCCGCGACATCATGCACAAGGTCGGCTTGCTGTAGATCACGGGGCAAGCCGTAGGAACGGCATCAGACGTTGCACGACGGGCAGTTTGCGCATGAGCCTCATGCACGGACTGCCCGTCGTGTTAGTTTGTCGCACGATCGCGGCTTGCGTCGTCGGCCAAATCAAGCGCAGATTTCCGCCCGTCCCGCCTCACTGCAAGAGGGGCGTATCGCGGTCGTCACGAACGCTGAGGTGGGATGCGGTGGGCGTGTCGGATTGCGCGTGGGGCTTCCTCGCGCGGACGAGCAATTCCGGCACGCACGGTCAAGTCGCGCGGTCCTGATACCCCGATGCTGGTATCCAGCGCGATGCGCGCAAGCGCATTGCGCGACACGGTGGCCAAAAAGCCCGGCGCACCGAGGAGAATGCGAAGCAGCCGTTCAACCATCGCGCAGGGAAGGCCGGGTGTTCCGGCTCGTACCTGTGGTTCCTGCCGCCTGCATTTTTTCCGCAGGCGGGCCATGGGTGCGGCCAGCATCCGGCCTTCCCTGCGCCTCTTCGCTATCGGAGGCGATGCATGACGCATAGCTCGGGCGCAGATGCGCCGCGGGGATGCGCAGCCTTGTCTCAACCGCCATCGGCTCTTTGAAAAGTGAAATCCCGCCACCCCAAGCTCGTCATGGCCGGGCTTGTCCCGGCCATCCACGTCCGTCCTCGTGCGCGCCTCAAGCTGTGATCCTATCGTAGAGATCATCCCAGTCGGGATTGCTCGCAAGGATCAGTCCAACCTTCCAGGCGCGCGACCAATGCTTGATGTTGTGCTCCCGTTGGATCGCGCTCTGAATGTCGTCGAAGACTTTAAAGTACACCAATCGCTTCAAGCGATACCGCCTGGTGAAGCCATCAACCAAGCCGGATCGATGCTGAAAGACACGGCGCACGAGATCGCTGGTCACGCCGACATAGAGCGCACCGTTGGGACGATTAGTCATGAAGTACACGTAGCCGCCCGCCATCTCGCCATACTGCAAGACGTGGATGGCCGGGACAAGCCCGGCCATGACGGCGGAGAGAGCGGGCCGCAAACTTGAACGAGGCGCCCAGCGAATGTCGCCCCTGCCCCTACCGCCCCTTCTCCGCGCGGCTCAGCAGGAACACCCCCTGCTCGCCGAACATGTTCCAGAACCACCAGGGCATGGCGACGCGCAAGGGACGGCCGTAACTATCAAGTGCGACGGCGCGCTCCATCTTGACGCCGATCTCGTCGCAGAGCTGCACGAAGTCCTTGATGGTGCAGAAATGGATGTTCGGCGTGTCGTACCAGGTGAAAGGCAGATTGTCGGTGCGCGGCATGTGGCCGCCGACCAGCAGCTGCAGCCGCAGCCGCCAGAAGCCGAAATTCGGGAAGGTGACGATGGCACGGCGGCCGATGCGCAGGAGATTTTCCAGCACCGTCTTGGGCCGCCGCGTCGCTTGCAAGGTCTGCGACAGGACCACGTAGTCGAACGCATCGTCGGGATAATCGACGAGATCGGTGTCAGCATCGCCCTGCACCACCGCGAGGCCCTTGGCGACACAATGGTTGACGCCCTCGCGCGACAGCTCGATGCCGCGGCCGTCGATGCCGCGGCTCTCGAGCAGCTGCAGCAGGTCACCGTCGCCGCAGCCGATGTCGAGCACCTTGGAGCCGCTCTCGACCATGCCGGCGATCAGGAGATGATCGGGCCGATAGGCCAGCACCTCGCCGCCGGAGAATCCGTTCAGCGGCAGCACACCCTGCATGCTCATGTCTCAGCCTCCCGTCGCGACCTTGAGGCCGCGCGCCTTGCCGGCGGAATCGAGAAAAGCGCTGGCGATCTCGAAGAACTCGGGGACGTCGAGCAGGAACGCGTCGTGCCCCCTGTCGGTCTCGATCTCGGCAAACGACACGCGCGCGCTGGACGCGTTGAGCGCATGAACCAGCGCCCGCGATTCCGAAGTCGGAAACAGCCAGTCGCTGGTGAAGGACACCACGCAGAAGCGGGTCTTGATGCCGCGGAACGCCGCCGCCAGCACGCCATCGTGGTCGCCGGCGATGTCGAAATAGTCCATCGCGCGCGTCAAATAGAGATAGGAGTTGGCATCGAAGCGCTCGACGAAGGACGAGCCCTGATAGCGCAGATAGCTCTCGACCTGGAAATCGGCGTCGAACGAGAACGTCGGCAACTCGCGGTCCTGCATGCGGCGGCCGAACTTGCGATGCAGCGCCGCGTCCGACAGATAGGTGATATGCGCGGCCATCCGTGCCACCGCGAGACCGCGATGCGGATGAACGCCCTTGTCGCCGTAGCGGCCGTGGTCCCAGTCGGGATCGGCCATGACGGCCTGGCGGCCGAGCTCGTGGAAGGCGATGTTCTGCGCCGAGTGCCGCGTGGCACAGGCGATCGCGAGCGTGGCGAACACGCGGTGCGGATAGGCCACCGTCCATTGCAGCGCCTGCATGCCGCCCATCGATCCGCCGACCACGGCGAACAAGGTGTCGATGCCGAGATGGTCGATCAGCATCGCCTGCGCCCGCACCATGTCGGGGATGGTGATGATCGGAAAATTGAGCCCCCAAACCTTGCCGGTCGCCGGGTTCAGCGACGCCGGCCCGGTCGAGCCCATGCAGCCGCCGATCACGTTCGAGCAGATGATGAAATAGCGGCTGGGATCGAGCGGACGGCCGGGGCCGACCAGCGTCTCCCACCAGCCCGGCTTGCCGGTGACCGGATGACGGTTGGCGACGTGCTGGTCGCCGGTCAGCGCGTGGCAGACCAGGACCGCGTTCGATCTGTCGGCGTTGAGCTCGCCATAGGTCTGGTAGGCGATCTGGAACGGCGACAGGTCGACGCCGCAATCGAGCCTGAGCGGCTTGTCGGCACCGAACTGCGCGACCAGCGAGCTCGGATGATCGACCTCGTGCGAGCGCTCTTCGGGCGCAATCGTGCGCAGCGCGGAGGTGGGTTTCGGCGTCAGGCCTGTCATGTCTCTCACCCCGGCCATCCGGCAAGGGCTCCCGAACCACGTGACACATCAGGCCATGAAAAACCCGGCCTGAACTGGGGTTCGGCCGGGATCGATAACGTCCCCGGCCTGTTTAGCGAGTTTTTTAACGTGGCTGCAAGCCGGCCGGCTCAAATGACCACGGAACAGGCAGAAACTAGTCCCGCGGGCGCTCCTCGTCAAGGCAAGCTCGGGTTGACCGCCGATCGGGCGCCCCATGGCTGCAGGTCAGCCAAGCCTAGGCCGCACGAGGTAAACTTGCTGTTGCGCACGTCCCCCGCATCGGAGAGAACGGCATCCGTTCCAGTCCGCCGCGCGTTGACCCGCGGCCTGCGAAGAGTGACCCTGCCCATGTCGACCCCGCCGCCAGCCCCTCCCTCGCTCGCCGATTTGCGCAAGGAGATCGACGCGATCGACGAGCAGGTCCATCAGCTCCTGATGAACAGGGCCGACATCATCGACCGGCTGATCAAGGTCAAGAAGACCCAGGAGGTCGGCTCGGCGTTCCGCCCGGCGCGAGAGGCCGACATGATGCGGCGCCTGGTGCAGCGCCATCGCGGCATCCTGCCGCTCGACACCGTCGAGGGCATCTGGCGCGTGATCGTCTCGACGTTCACTTACGTGCAGGCGCCGTTCTCGGTTCACGCCGACGTGTCGGTCGGCGAATCCGCGATGCGCGATTCCGCCAGGTTCCATTTCGGCTTCGTGGTGCCTTATGTCGCCCATTTCAGCGCCCAGGCCGCCGTCGAAGCCGTGGCGCGCTCGAAGGGCGATCTCGCGCTGGTGTCGACGACCTCGGGGCATACGCCGTGGTGGATCACGCTGGAGCCCGCGGGCGCGCCGAAGATCATCGCGCGGATGCCGTTCATCGAGCGGGCCGACCATCCGGCGGCGCTGCCGGTGTTCGCGATCTCGCGCGTCGCGGACGACGCGCTGGTGCTGGAGGTCGAGACCTGGAGCATCCGCGTCTCCGGCTGGAATGCGCAGGTGTCCCGCGCGCTGTCGCCGCTCGCCGACGTCATCGCGGTGCCCGATACCGCCTTCGACGGCGCCGCGCTGTTGGTGTCGATCGAGTCGCCGTCGAACCTCGACAAGATCAAGGCTGCCCTGATCGCGGCGGGCGCCTCGGTGCGCTCGACGGCCCTCGTCGGCGGCCATGCGAAACGCTATACGGTTCCCAGCTGAGACGCCCCGCGCCAGTGATGATTTTCCGGAGTTGACGATGAACCGCCCCGTGCCGAATCCCGGCATCCTCGACATTGCGCCCTACACGCCGGGCAAGAGCCCGAAGCCCGAGCCGGGCCGCAAGGTGTTCAAGCTGTCGGCGAACGAGACTCCGTTCGGTCCTTCACCCAAGGCGATCGACGCCTTCAAGAGCGCGGCCACGCATCTGGAGGATTATCCGGAAGGCACCTCGCGGGTGCTGCGCGAGGCGATCGGCCGCACCTATGGCCTCGATCCCGGCCGCATCGTCTGCGGCGCCGGCTCCGACGAGATCCTGAATCTGCTGGCACACACCTTTCTCGGGCAAGGCGACGAGGCGATCTCCACCGCGCACGGCTTCCTGGTCTATCCGATCGCGACCATGGCCTGCGGCGCCAAGAACGTGGTTGTCGCGGAGACGGAGTATCGCACCGACGTCGACGCGATCCTGGCCGCGGTGACGCCGCGCACCAAGCTCGTGTGGCTCGCCAATCCGAACAACCCGACCGGCACCTACATCCCGTTCGACGAGGTCAAGCGGCTGCGCGCCGGCCTTCCCTCGCATGTCGTGCTGGTGCTCGACGCCGCCTATGCCGACTACGTCTCGCGCAACGATTATGAGTTCGGGATCGAGCTGGTCGCCACGACCGAGAACACCGTCGTCACCCACACCTTTTCCAAGATCCACGGCCTCGCGGCGCTCCGCGTCGGCTGGATGTTCGGCCCGGCGCACATCGTCGATGCCATCAACCGCATCCGCGGGCCGTTCAACGTCTCCTCGCCCGCGATGCTCGCTGCGGTCGCCGCGATCGAGGACACCGCGCATCAGCAGATGTCGAAGGCACACACCGAGACCTGGCGCAACTGGCTCACTGAGGAGATCGGCAAGCTCGGGCTGAAAGTGACGCCGAGCGTCACCAACTTCATCCTGATCCACTTCCCGACCGACAAGGGCCGCACCGCGGTCGAGGCCGACGAATTCCTGACACGGCGCGGCCTTGTGCTGCGCGCGCTCGCCAACTACAAGCTGCCGAATGCGCTGCGCATGACGATCGGCACCGAGGAGGCCAATCGTCTGGTCGTCGAGGCTCTCAGCGAATTCATGAGGGCGAAGTGAGCGTCGCGGGACGGTTCGAACGCATCGCGCTGATCGGCTTCGGCCTGATCGGCGGCTCGATCGCGCGCGCGGCGCGGCTGCAAGGCATGGCCGGCGAAATCGTCACCACGGCGCGTTCGGACAAGACCCGCGCCCGCGTGACCGAGCTCGGCATCGTCGACCGCGTCGTTGCGAGCAATGCGGAGGCGGTCAAGGATGCCGACCTCGTCATCCTCTGCATTCCCGTCGGCGCGTGCGGTCCCGTGGCCGAAGAGATCGCGCCGCATCTGAAGCCCGGCGCCATCGTCTCCGACGTCGGCTCCGTGAAGGGCGCCATCGTTCGCGACATGGCGCCGCACCTGCCGGCGCATGTTCATTTCGTACCGGCCCATCCGGTCGCCGGCACCGAGAATTCGGGACCGGACTCCGGCTTCGCCGAGCTGTTCATCAACCGCTGGTGCATCCTGACGCCACCCGACGGTGTAGATGCCGGCGCGATCGATCGTCTCCGTGCGTTCTGGGCCGCGCTTGGCGCCAAGGTCGAGATCATGACGCCGGATCATCATGACCGCGTGCTCGCGATCACCAGCCACCTGCCGCATCTGATCGCCTACACCATCGTCGGCACCGCCGACGAGCTGGCGCAGGTCACGGAGTCCGAGGTGATCAAGTTCTCCGCCGGCGGCTTTCGCGATTTCACCCGCATCGCCGCCTCCGACCCGACGATGTGGCGCGACATCTTCCTGAGCAACAAGGATGCCGTGCTCGACATGCTCGGCACCTTCACCGAGGACCTCTCCAAGCTGACGCGGGCGATCCGCCGCGGCGACGGCGATGCGCTGTTCGATCACTTCACCCGCACCCGTGCGATCCGCCGCGGCATCGTCGATATCGGCCAGGATTCGGCGGCGCCGGACTTCGGCCGACCGCTGCCGCAGTTGAAGAAGCCCTGAAGGCTTCAGAACAGCGGCGGGACGCGGGCGACCTTGAACGGACCGAGCACCACGACGCCATCGGCGAAGCGCAACGGGAAGGTCCGCGCCTTGCGCCCTTCGAGGGTGGCCTCCTTGCCGAGCGCATTGATGCCGAGCGCGACGCCGACATTGGCGTTCTGCTTGACAACCTTGCCGAGGCCGGGAATCGCGCGGTCGAGCGCACCGAGCAGGTTGTTGACGTCCTGCGACTTCACACCGGGCGCCACACGATCGAGCGTCCCCTGCGGCACGCCGTTTTCGAGCATCTTGTCGAGGCCGAGCGCCGGAATGACCTTTTCGATCCCGGCGACCGTCATCTGCACTTCGCCATCGATCCCGCCATTGGCGGTCAAGCTCAGCGTGCCCGCGGCGACCGCGAGCAATTCGCCCTGCTGGATGCGCGACTGGACGATCTCGACATGACCGCCCGCCGCCTGGATCTCGCGAAACCGCTCCGGCCAGGGTTTGGGCCTGAAGTCCTTGAGACCCGTGACGCGGGCCTGGACGTCGGTATTGAACGGTTCGGCAAGCAGAGGATGGCTGCCTTGGATGCTGCCGTTCGCGATCTGCAACGCAGTCTCCAGCACCGGATGGTCGGGCGGCGAGCCCTCGGCAACACGGCCGTGCAATTCGGCATGATCGGCGCGCGCGGCGGGCACGGCGGTGTTGCCCTCGATGCGGTCGATGGTCGGTTGTTCGAACACGAGGTCGGCGCGCTGCGGCGGCCCTGGCAGACCGCGGACACTGGCCTCACCGACGCGCCAGTTCACGGAGAACGAGGTCGGTCCGCGACCGTCGGCGATCATAGCGGGTCCCTTGAATTCCGCGATGACCCGCTTCGGGTCCCACACCTGTGCGACGACGAGAATCTCATCGAGCTTGGCGTTCATCAAGGGCGTGCCGGCGGCCTGCGAAAACAGGGCTACGTTCGGATCCGTACAGCGGACCTCGAGCCGGAACGGAAAGCCGGCGACCGAGCGGTTCGCGCAATCGAAGACGCGGCCGGACTTCGCTTCCCGCGCACGCCAGGCGTCGGCCTGGACATCCACTTGCGAAGCGGCGAAGAACCAGAATGCGCTCCACGCGACGGCGGCAATCAGGAGCAGGGCGGGAGCTATGAAAAGCCCCCAGCGAGAGCGCCTGCGCGGCGGTTGCGGCAAACGAGACATGCAGGACACCCTTTGGGCAGCAATTTTGGCAATTCGGCGATCACGGATTGTGTATCTAGATTAACAATTCGCGAGCACCACACTTAGGCCTCCGCATTGATGTCCGCAATGACCCTCTCCGAACGCGACCTTCCCCACGGCGACCTCTGGG
This sequence comes from Bradyrhizobium sp. SZCCHNRI3043, assembly GCF_032377735.1. NCBI lineage: Bacteria > Pseudomonadati > Pseudomonadota > Alphaproteobacteria > Hyphomicrobiales > Nitrobacteraceae > Bradyrhizobium > Bradyrhizobium sp. SZCCHNRI3043. The sequence goes on along the minus strand of NZ_JAUHID010000001.1, from coordinate 38,630 downwards.
TCTTCGGCTACGGCTCGCTGATGTGGCGACCCGGATTCGCCTTTCTCGAGCAGGTGCCGGCTCGGTTGATCGGCGAGCATCGCGCGCTCTGTGTGTATTCGTTCGTCCACCGCGGAACGCCGGAGAAGCCCGGCCTCGTGCTCGGTCTCGATCGCGGCGGCGCGTGTCGCGGCATTGCGTTTCGGGTGGCAGGAGACAAGCGCGACGAGACCATCGCGTATTTGCGGGCGCGTGAGCAGGTGACCTCGGTGTATCGCGAAGTGACGCGCTCGGTATGGCTGGAGAACGACGCCCGCGAGCGGGTGAGCGCGCTGGTCTACGTGGTCGATCGCGGCCATGTGCAATATGCCGGCCGGTTGTCGCCGCAGGAACAGTTGCGCCATGTGCGTCAGGGTCACGGCCAGTCCGGCGCCAATCGCGACTACGTGATCTCGACTGTGAAGGCGATCGAGGCGCAGGGCTTTCGCGACACGCAGTTGCATCGGCTCGCAACGATGCTGCACGATGACGGCCACTCGCTGCATCCTGCGCCGGAAGGTGCGCCGCCATAGCACGCGTCAAGCTTTCACCGCCGCCGCGACGCGGCCGAACAGCCGGGCCTGCTCGGCCTGCCCTGCGGCGACCAGCCGATTGGTGGCCTCCTCGATCACGCTTTGGATCCGCTGCATGAATTCATCGCGTGGCAGGCCCGGCGGCAGCGGATCAAGAAACTCCACCACAAGCGTGCCCGGATAGCGCAGGAATGTGCGACGCGGCCAGAACAGCCCTGAGTTCAGCGCCACCGGCAGGCACGGCACGCCGCAATCCGTATAGATCAAGCCGACCCCGCCCTTGTAGTCCGGCGGTGCGCCCGCCGGGCGCCGCGTGCCTTCCGGAAAAATCACAAACTGACGGCCGTGCTTCACCTCCTCCGCCGCCCGCCGCATCACCTGCTTCAACGCGCGGGCGCCGGAGCTGCGGTCGATCGCGATCATGTCCGCCTTGACCAGATATTGTCCGAACAAGGGAATCCGCAGCAGCTCGCGTTTGAGAACGAAGAACGGCGCATCGAAGAAATGCAGCAGCGAGATCGTCTCCCACATCGACTGATGCTTGGCGGCGACGATCAGCGGCCCCTTCGGGATCTTTTCGACGCCGCGATATTCGACGCGGATGTTGCAGACGACGCGCATCAACACGATGTTGCTCTGCGCCCACCAATTGGCGACGCGCAGCAGCGCCTTGCGGGGCATCGCCAGGGTCGGCAACGCAATCAGCGCCCAGAGCACGAAGTTCGGGTAGAACAGGATGTTGAACAGCAGCGAACGCAGGAAGATCGAGACCATCAGAAACCCAGTTCAATTGGCTTGCGCCGTCGTCGGTCGGCGCGCCACCGAGCCGGTTGGCGGATCGACCTCGGGCGCGAGATCGAGGCCGAGATCGGCCAGCCGCAGCCGCATCTCGGCGGCGACAAATTTGGCATATTCGGACAACAGAAGTCGCAGCGTCGGCGCGCTGGTCCACCACGGCTCGTCACGCCATTTCTCGCCGACGACGGCATACGGAATGAGATCCATGCTCGGCATCGCATGCGACAGTTCGACGATGGCCCGCGGCATGTGATAGTTCGACGTCACCACGATCAGCGACTTGAAGCCGCGCTCGCTGGCCCACCGCCGCGTCTGCGCGGCGTTGCTGCGGGTGTTGATCGCCGAATAATCCAGATCGACGCAGCAGTTGATGAATGATCGCGCCTCGGGCAGCGACCTGGTGATGTTGCTGGCCTCGTTGGTCGGGTGCACGCCGGAGATCAGCAGCCGCCGGCCATAGCCTCCCGCCAGGAGTTCCACCGCGTCCGACACGCGCGACGAGCCGCCGGTCAGGACCACGATTCCGTCCGCCTTGCGCTCGGGCTGGATCTCGGCACCGCGCAATTGCGAGAGGAAGCCGACGAAACCGACCGCCGCGACGAAGAAGCCGAGCCCGAGCGTCGCCACGGCGCCCGCGAGCGTCCGCCACACCGCCACGGTGAACGGCAGCTTTCGCCTGCTATGGTCGGTCTCCGGCTCCATGCAACGCCTGGCTTGTCCTTGCCTGCCTGCGCGCGGCGCCATGCCGTCGCGCGATCCCGTCGTTCAAGTCCGGGAACGCAGGCAGGTTTCGCCGGCCTCCCGATCACGCTCGCTCGCCGCCGATCCTGGCGCGCAACCTCCGCCGTGTTCGTGACCCAGCTCACCCCGTCCTGCCTCACCCCGGCGCAGACGATTTTAGGCGGTTTTCGGGCCAAGTGAAATCCGCAACGAGATGGCTGGGGATAGAAGCCGCCATCAGTCGATGCTCGCCAGCGTCGTGAACAGGGTCCGGCGTGCGGCCCAGCCGGTCACCGCGGCGATCACGATGGCCTGCAGCGCGATCGCGACATAGCCGAGCGGGCGCAGCGAGAACGTCCCGAGCAATGCCGCAAACTGATCGCCGACGGGGGTGCCGGAGAACCAGTTGGCGATCGACTCCGAGAACCCGAATCCGAGCATCGCAAGGCCGCCGCCGATCACGCCCCCCTCCAGTCCGAGCTGCAAAAAGTGCCGCAGGAAGTGATTGGCGATGTAGCGGTCACCGGCGCCGACGAAATGCAGCACCTCGACGATCGGCCGGTTCGCGGCCATCGCGCCGCGGGTCGCGAACGACACCGAGATGATGGTGGCCGCGATCACCAGCACGAGAATGCCGAAGCCTGCAAACAGGGTTGCACCGGTCATCGAGCGCATGCGCTCGATCCAGGCGCGGTGGTCATCCACGCTGGCGGTCGGCGCAACCTGGATCACGCGGGCGCGCAGGGCGTTGAGATCGAAGCTGGTGCCGGGCTGGACGCGTGCGATGATGACGCGGGGCACCGGAAGCTCATCGAACGACAAGCCGCTGCCGAGCCACGGCTCCAGCAGCTTGCTCGATTCCTCCTTCGTGAATGGCCGGACCTCCACGATTCCGGACTGCGCCCGCATCGCCTCCGTCACCAGGGCAATGTCGCGCTCGAGATCCCGGCCGGTCTTGGGGCGAACCTGAACCGTGATCTCGCTCGCCACCTCCGACTGCCATTCGGCCGCGGACTCGCTGACCAGCAGCACGCCGCCGGTCGTGATCGAGGCCAGGAAGGTCATGATCGCCACCACGGCGACCAGCGCACGGCCCGCGATCGACGCGCGCGGCACGATCGGCGACACGATGCGGGCCTGCGCCGGCAGTTGCGGGCGGTCGTCGCCGAGATCGACCAGGAGGCCGCGATCGTCTACGCTACTCATAGATGTGCAATCGTCCCTGATGCAGCACCAGCCGGCGGGCCTCGTATTGGTCCATCAGCGTGATGTCATGGGTTGCGATGATCACCGCCGTGCCCGAGCGGTTCAGTTCGATGAACAGCCGCAGCAGGCGGCGGCCGAGCGTCGGATCGACGTTGCCGGTCGGCTCGTCCGCGAGCAGCAGCTGCGGCCGCGAGATCACGGCGCGCGCGATCGCCGCGCGCTGCTTCTCACCACCCGACAGGATCGGTGGCAGCGCATCCATGCGCTCGCCGAGGCCGACCCATTTCAGGAGGTCGATGACCTCCTTGCGATAGCTCGACTCGTCGCGGCCCATGACGCGAAACGGCAACGCCACGTTCTCATAGGTCGTCATGTGGTCGAGCAGCCGGAAGTCCTGCAGCACGATGCCGATGCGCTTGCGCAGATCGGCGATCTCTTCCTTGCTGAGCAGCGAGATGTCGTAGCCGAACAGATTGACCAGACCGCGGGTCGGCCGCAGCGACAGGAACAGCAGCTTCAGCAGCGAGGTCTTGCCGGCGCCCGACGGGCCGGTGAGAAACTGGAAGGAATGGGCCGGAATCTGGAAACTGAGGTCGCGGAGAATCTCCGGCCCCAATCCATAGCGCAGCCCAACATTTTCGAACCGAACCAAAGCGTCAGCTCCGTTCGACCGCGTGCGCGGCAGACCCGCACGCTCCAAGCTCAGCGGTACGATGGCCCGATTGAGCGCCCGTTATGGTTTCCGGTTCGTTAACGGTCGCCGTGTACCATTGGCGCGATTGAGTTCCGAAGTTCGTCGACATGGCGGTCCTTGTAGCACGAACTGTCGGAAACAAAGCGGCAATGGCCGTTGGAGAACAGGCGCGATGTTCATCGTTTGCCCTCATTGTACGACATCTTATGCCATCGACTTGGCAACCCTGGGTATGGCTGGCCGCAGCGTACGCTGTTCCCGTTGCAAGGAGGTCTGGCTGGCGCGACCGGAGGATGCGGTCGAGGCGCCCGCCCCCATGCCTGCCATGGCGGAGGCCGGCGCGTCGGCCGCGCCCCGTGACGCGGCCGACGAGTGGGAAGCCCTCGCGCGCCAGGAAGAAGATGACGGCGGACGGTCGCCCGAGGTGGAAAGTCCGCCGCTGGCCGCCGGCTGGCCTGACGATGCCCTCGCCGAGCCCGACGACGACACGGCCGATGCCGAGCAGCCGGCGCAGAGCGGGGCTTCGCGCCTCGCCGGTCTCCGCAAGCTCATCAGGCGCCCGACGTTGCCGGATTTCCCAGGCAATAAGCTGTTGAACCTGCCGGTGCTGACGGCCGCCATGGCGGCGCTCACGATTGCGCTCGTGGTGTGGCGCGCCGACGTCGTCAGGCTGCTGCCGCAGACGGCGTCGTTCTACAAGCTGGTCGGGCTCGAGGTGAACCTGCGCGGCCTGAACTTCAAGGACTTGAAGGTGGCGACCGAAACCGTCGACGGCAAGCCGGTGCTGGTGATCGAGGGAACAATCGTCAGCCTGACGAAGAAATCGGTCGATCTGCCGCGGTTGCGTTTCAGCGTCCGTGACGCGCAGGGCACCGAGATCTACGCCTGGAACACGCTGCTCGATCAGACCGCGCTCAAGCCCGGCGAGCGCACGACGTTCAAGTCGCGGCTCGCCTCGCCCCCTCCCGAAGGCCGCAATATCGATATACGGTTCTTCAACCGGCGCGACCTCGCCGCCGGCAGTGCATGATGGTTCCGGTCTCGCGACTCTCTCGCGGGGCCAACGAGACGGAGACGAAACGACATGTCGCGCGTGCTGATCGCCGACGACGAAGATTCGATGCGGACCTTGGTCGCGCGCGCCATTGCCATGGATGGACATGAGGTCCTGACGGCGCAGGACGGTGCCGAGGCGCTCGACATCCTGACGCGCGAGGCCGGCGCCTTCGACCTGCTGCTGACCGACATCCAGATGCCCATCATGGACGGCATCGCGCTGGCGCTGTCGGCAGCACGCGATTTTCCCGATTTGACCATCCTGTTGATGACGGGCTTTGCCCATCAGCGCGAGCGCGCGTCGAATCTCAGCGCGATCGCTCACGACGTCATCACCAAGCCGTTCTCGGTCGCCGATATCAGAACCGCGGTCGCCGACGCGCTGGCGTCGAAGGCGGGCAAGGCGTAGCGCGCCAACGATAATCCTCGACGTTGCTGCAGTCCGCGCTGTCATCCCTGCGAACGCAGGGATCCATAGCCACCGCCGCCGTTGAGGGACAAGACTGGTCCCACATCTCGCGCCATCACATCTCCCTTGGGGGTATGGGTCCCGGGTCGGCACCACGCCGTCGCTTCGCGCCATCGCGGCTTGCCCGGGACGACAGCGATGGGTGCGATGGAGCGCGGACATGCCTGATGGGCTCGCGCCGGCGTAAAGGTCGCTGAAGGAACTGATCCTCTCTCCTCCGTCATTGCGAGCGCAGCGAAGCAATCCAGAATCCCTCTGCGGAGACCGTCTGGATTGCTTCGCTGCGCTCGCAATGACGCTGGGGCGGCCGTCGGACGCCCCGCTCAGCTTCACGCGCTGAGCGCGCGCATCTCGGCATAGAGATCGGATTTGCCCTCGAAGCCGATGCCGGGGAGGTCCAGCATCGTGATGTGACCCTCGATGACCTTCACGCCGTCGGGGAAGCCGCCATACGGTTGGAACAGGTCCGGATAGCTCTCATTGCCGCCGAGGCCGAGACCGGCTGCGATGTTGAGCGACATCTGGTGGCCGCCATGCGGGATGCAGCGGGACGGCGACCAGCCGTAAGTCCTGAGCACGTCGAGCGTACGCAGATATTCGCACAGGCCATAGGACAGCGCGCAGTCGAACTGCAGCCAGTCGCGATCGGGGCGCATGCCGCCGTAGCGAATGAGATTGCGGGCGTCCTGGTGGCTGAACAGGTTCTCGCCGGTGGCCATCGGGCCGGGATAGTAGTCGGCGAGCGTCGCCTGCAGATGATAGTCGAGCGAATCGCCCGCCTCCTCGTACCAGAACAGCGGATAGTCGCGCAGCATCTTGGCGTAGGCGATCGCGGTCTCCAGGTCGAAGCGGCCATTGGCGTCGACGGCGAGCTGATTGGTCGGACCGATCTCCGCGAGCACGGCTTCGATGCGCTCGCGGTCCTCCGCGATCGAGGCGCCGCCGATCTTCATCTTCACGACATTGTAGCCGCGCTCGAGATAGCCGCGCATCTCGCGGCGGAGCGCCGAGAGGTCCTTGCCGGGATAGTAGTAGCCGCCGGCAGCATAGACGAACACGCGCGGATCGGCCTTGCGGTTGTGACGCTCGGCGAGCAGGCGAAACAGCGGCTTGTCGGCGATCTTGGCGACCGCGTCCCAGATCGCCATGTCCAACGTGCCGACGGCAACCGAACGCTCGCCATGGCCGCCCGGCTTCTCGTTGATCATCATCGCGGCCCAGGCCTTGTCAGGATCGATGTTGTCCTTGGTCGCGTCCAGCAGCGACGCCGGGTCTGCCTCGAGCAGGCGTGCGCGAAAGCGCTCGCGGATCAGGCCGCCCTGGCCGTAGCGGCCGTTGGAGTTGAAGCCGTAGCCGACGACGGGACGCCCCTGGCGCTCGACATTGGTGATGACCGCGACGAGGCTCGACGTCATCTTGGTGAAGTCGATATAGGCATTGCGGATCGGCGATGAGATCGGCTTCGTCACCTCGCGGACGTCGACGATACGGACGGTCATGGTCATTCTCCTGGTCGGGGCCGCACGCGCCGCTCTACAGCGAGGCGCCTGCACAGATGGTGATGGTCTGTCCGGTGATGGCGCCCGCGTCCGGCGACAGCAGGAAGGCGGTGAGCGCGGCCACCTCCGCTGGATCGACGTAGCGCCCCATCGGCGGCAGCACCGGCGCGGTGCCCGCGCGGCTGGGATCGCGCAGGAACGGCGTGTCGGTCGCGGCCGGAGCGACGACGTTGACGGTGATCAGGCGCGGCGCCAGCTCGATGGCCCAGGAGCGCGCGAGGCCGGTGAGTGCCGCCTTGGTCGCGGCGTATTGGCTGCGGCCGGCCGCGCCATTGGCGGTGCGGCTGCCGATCAGGACGATGCGCCCGCCCTCCGTCATGTGCGGCGCCAGCGCATTGGCGAGCACCTCCGCCGCGCCGACATGGACGCGCCACATGCCTTCGCTGCTTCCGGGTGCGAACTCGCCGAGCCGGCCGACGCGCATGTAGCCGGCGGCATGGACGAGCGCCGTCACTGCGCCGATGCCTGCGAGTTGCGCGACCAGCGCGTGCGGCTCGGCGAGATCAGCTTGCAGACTTCGAAAGCCCTCATGTGAGAACGCCGACGGCGCGCGGTCGATGCCCGTCACGCGCCAGCCGGCCGCCAGCAGGCGCTCGGCGATGGCGCGGCCGATGCCGGAGCTGGCTCCGGTCACCACCGCGTGGCGAAAACCGGAACTGCTGTCGTGATCCACTGTCATCCCTTGTACGCAGCCGCCTCGGCCTTGACCTTCACTGCATCGAAATTGTTGATCTTGTCGATCAGCTCATTGGTGTAGAGCGCATTGTAGTCCTTGATGTCGAGCCCGTTCATCGCGGCTTCGGTGCGGAACTCCTGCTCGTTGATCGCGCCCATCTTCGTATCAGCATAGGGCGGCGCGTAGAGCTTGATGCGGCGGCTGATCGACTGCAGCACGGCCTTCACGGCTTCGTCCTCGCTGGCGCCGCGCGGCGCGGTCTCCGGATAGAGCTTCAGGAACGCCCTGGCGCCGGCGGCGGGATTGGCGAGCAGGAACTGCGAGGCCTTGCAGACCGAGCGGCCGAAGCCGATCAGCAGATCCTTGTCCTTCTCGAACGTCTGGGGCATCGCCATCAGGAACTGGCCGCCGACCATCGGGATCGAGGTCGGACGCGGCAGATAGGTCATCTCGATGCCGGCCGCCTCGATCTGGCCGAAGCCGGTGTCGAAATAGGCCAGCGCATCGACCACGCCGCGCTGCAGGGCGACGCCGGCCGGCGTGCCATTGCCGACCGCGACCCAGCTCACGTCCTTGTCCGGATCGAGGCCGAGCGCCTTCAGCACGTTCTTGGTCACCGGATATTCGGTGGCGCCGAAGTCGGACACGCCGATCTTCCTGCCCTTGAGGTCCGTGTAGCTCTTGAGCGCCGAGCCGGGCGGGACGGCGATGTCCCACTTGTAAGGGTAAGTGTACTGATAGAACAGTTTCGCGCCGCTCCATTCGCCCTTGGCAAGCAGCGGCAGCGCCGTCGACGGCACGCCGACGCCGATGGTGACGGAGCCGCGGTCGGTCGCGACCTGGACGTTGGCATTGGTGCCGAGCGCCTGGACGTCGAGCGAGAACCCTTCCTGCGCGTTGTAGCCGAGCGCCTCGCCGATCGCGCAATTGATGATGGTGGCGTTGAGCGCCTTGAGTCCGACACCGAAGCGGATCTTCCTTGCGTCCGCGGCCATCAGGCCGGCCGGGGCGCCGCTCATCAGCAGCGCCGCACTGGCGCTGCCCTTCAGGAATGACCTGCGCGAAACCATCTTCCATTCCTCCCTGTTGTCCTATTTCTTTCTGTTGGCGCCCCAGTGCACGACCTTGGCCTCGCACCAGCGCACGATCCCGTGCAGCACAATGCCGAGCACGCCGAGAATGATCAGCGCCGCGAACACGCCGGCGACATCGGAGACCGCCTGCGCCTGGGTGATGACGACGCCCATGCCGCGCTGCGCGCCGAGGAACTCGGCGACGATGGCGCCGAGCAGCGCATAGACCACGGCCATGTCGAGGCCGGCGAAGATGAAGGGCGCGGCGTTCGGCAGCTTGACGATGCGATAGGTCTCGAAGCGCGACGCCGACAGCGAGCGCATCAGGTCGATGCGCTCCGGCTCGACGGCGCGCAAGCCAGTGAAGCTGTTGATCAGCACCGGGAAGAACGACAGCAGCGCCGAGATCGCGATCTTGGAGCCGTCGCCGAAGCCGAACCAGATCACGATCAGCGGCGCGATCGCCACCTTGGGCAGGCTCTGCAGCGCGAACGCATAGGGCATCACGAGGCGCTCGATCGCTTCCACTTCCGCCATCAGCGAACCGATGACCAGGCCGAGCCCGACACCGATGGCGCAGCCGACCGCGGCATTGCTGAGCGTGCTCCACAACGGCAGGTAATAGCCGAGCGGGCTGGCCGGGCTGACCGCGAGCCCGGACCACAGCGCGCGGACGACGGCTTCGGGCTTCGGTAGGATGTAGGACGGGATGTTCAGCAGGTTGACCGCGGCAATCCAGCTCAGGATCAGCACCGCGAGGCCGATCCAGGCGATCGGCGATCCCAGGCGGATGCGGCGGCGCGGACTTGCGGGCTTCTGGGACATGGCTGAAACGGCGACGTTGGCGAGATCAGTCATGGCCGTGCTCCTGCGCATTGAGCAGTCCGCGGACTTCCCTGGCAAGCCGCGCATAGTCCGGATGCAACACGATGTCGTCGAACGTGCGCGGCCGCGGAATGGGCACGTGGAGATCAGCGAGGATGCGGCCGGGGCGGGCCGACATCACGATGACCCGGTCGGCGAGAAAGATCGCCTCGGAGATCGAGTGCGTGATCAGCAGGATGGTCTTGCGGTTCTCCTGCCAGATGCGCTGCAGCTCGAGGTTCAGGCGCTCGCGCGTCAGCGCATCGAGCGCGCCGAAGGGCTCGTCCATCAACAGGATCTCGGGATCGCGCGCCAGCGCGCGGCAGATGCCGGCGCGCTGCTGCATGCCGCCGGACAGCTCATAGGGATATTTGTCGCCGAAATCGGCAAGGCCGGTCACGGCGAGCAGACGATCGATACGGTCGCCGGCCGGCGCATGCTGGCCGCCGACGCGCAGCGGCAGCCCGACATTATCGCGCACCGTCATCCACGGCAGCAGATTGGCCGCCTGGAACACGACGCCGACCTTGCGCGAGGGACCGGCGACGTGCTCGCCATCGAGCAGCAGCCGGCCGTCGCTGTAACTATCAAGCCCCGCGAGCAGACGCAGCAAGGTGCTCTTGCCGCAGCCGGAGGGGCCGACGACGCAGACGAACTCGCCCGGCTTGATGTCGAGCGAGATCCGGCTCAGCGCATGGACGGCCGCGCCCGAGGCCGAGACGTAGGTCTTCGACAGCTGGTCGATCGCGATGAGCACATCCTTCGGCGCGTCCGTGGCGCGCCGTGGCGCATTGTCGACATCCATCATCAGCATGAGCGTCCACCCGGAATGTTATTCGTTGTCGTCTGGAGTGACGGCCGGGCCACACCCGACCATCGCTTGTCGATCAATCAGGCCGCAGCCTGCACCGTCAGACCGGCAGCCGCGACCGCGGCGCGGATCGCGGCCATCTCCTCCGCGCTGGGCGCATGGGTCGGCGGGCGCACCGTGGCGTCGCGGATGACGCCGGCGACCTGCATCGCCGCCTTCATGCGGCCATGCGCCTCGCCGGTCGGCTCGCCGCCGCCATAGACGGCGTCCTTCAGCGGATCGATCATGCCCTGCAGCTTCATCGCAAGCTTGAGGTCGCCGGCAGTGACGGCAGCGAACAGATCGTAGATCAGATCCGGAATCAGCGAGGCGAAGCCGACCAGCGCACCGTCGACGCCCTGCACCATCGAGGCCAGCAGATATTCGTCGTGGCAGGTCAAGAGCGCCTTGTGCGGCGCCGCGGCGCGGATCGCCTTGAGGTCGCGGGCGTATTTGTTCATCTCGCGGGTGCCGATCTTGAACGCCTGCACGTGGTCGAGGCGGGCGAGCTCGGCGAGCAGCTCGGACGAGAACGAGGCGCGGGTCCAGGCGGGATAGACATGGACGATCAGCGGCAGCTTGGTGGCTTCGCCGATCGCGGTGAAATAATCCAGGCAGTGCTCGCGCTTGAAGCCGAAGCGCAGCCAGTGATGCGGCGGCATGATGTCGAGCGCAGTGGCGCCGGCCTCCTTCGCCATCAGCGCATGCTCGATGCCGTCCTTGATGCCCTCGCAAACCACCGACGAGATGGTCGGGCAGATGCCGGTGAGCGCCTTGGCGACGATGCGCGTCACCTCGGCGCGCTCCTTCGCGGTGAGGCTGAATACCTCGCCGGTGTGGCCGTTGGTCATGATGCCGACGATGCCGCGGCGCTTGCCGAGCCAGGCCGCGTAGCGCGACAGCTCGGCCTCGTCGATCGAATGGTCGGCGTTGAAGGGGACGGCGATCGCCGGGATGATCCCCTTGAAGTTGGTCATGACGCTCATGCTTGCTCCTGTTTCGTCACATCGATGTTCATCGTTTCGAGACCGTCGCGCTCGCCCCGCCCATCGCCTCCAGAGCCCGCGACAGCTGGGCGGCCGCTCTGAGCAGCGGCGCCACGCCGAGCCGCTCGAAGTCGTCCGCCGTGATGCGCATGGTGGGCGCAGCGATGCTGATCGCCGCGAGCGGAATGCCGTCGCGATCGATGACCGGTGCCGCGAGCACGCACAGCCCGGGCGCATTTTCCTGATTTGACAGCGCGTAGCCCGCCGCCTTCACCTGACGCAGACGCTGCAGCAGCGCGTCGAGCTCGGTGATGGTGGTCTCGGTGCGCTTGATGCGCGGCTGCGCCTCCAGCACATGGATCTGCGTCTCGACCGGCAGCAGCGCGAGAATGGCGTGGCCGACCGCGGTCGAATAGACCGGCGCCCGGCTGCCGATCCGCACGTCGACGCCGAGCCGGACCAGGCCGGCCTGGATGCGCTCGACATAGACGATGTCGCTGCCGTCGAGCACGGCGAGCGAGGCGGCCTCGTTCATCTCGCCGACCAGGCTGCGCAGGATCGGGCGCGCCTGGGTGCGCAGCTCCGAGCGCGCGATCGCGTTGAAGCCGAGGTCGAGACATTTGAGCGTGAGGCGAAAGCGCCTGGTGTCGCCGACCTTCTCGACATAGCCGAGCATCACGAGCGTGTTGAGCAGGCGGAACGTGGTGCCCTTGTCGAGCGCCGCGCGGCGCGCGACGTCGGCGAGCACCAGCTCGGGCTCCTCGCTGGTGAAGGCATTGAGCACCTGAAAGCCCTTGGCCAGCGACTGTACGACGCTTTTCCCAGCCTTGCTGTCCTCGTCCACTTGGAGGCTCCGACGTTTCCTGATTGACGCCGGCCTTGACGACCGGCATTTTGATTTGTATGGTTCGGATTACGAACTATAGTTCGTATATTAGAATGCTCGTAGCCGCGTCTGTCAAGCGCGCTCGCACGCCGCATGCGCGCACGGCTTGAAATCTGCGCAGCCGGCATGATCTCTCCCTGAGGGCCGCGACATCTCGCGGCCTTTTTCAGGAGTCCGACGTGAGCGTCGCATTCACCAAGGAAGAGAGCGCCGAAACGGCCGCCGAAACGCAGCTGCCCGACCGGCCGGTCTCGCCGCATCCGAATCTCGTCACCGAGGCGGGACTCAAGGCGCTCGAGAGGCAGTTGCGCGAGGCGCAGGCGGCCTATGAAGCGGCGCAGGAAATCGAGGACGTGAATGAACGGCGACGGGAGTCGGCGCTGCCGCTGCGCGACGCGCGCTACTTTGCAGCGCGTGTCCGGACCGCGCAGGTGATGCCGGCGCCGACATCGACGGAGCAGATCGCGTTCGGCAGCACGGTGACGTTCAAGCGCGGCGACGGCCGCGTGCAGACCTACACGATCGTCGGCGAGGATGAGGCTGATCCGAAGCGCGGCATGATCTCGCACGTCTCGCCGGTGGCTCGCCTGCTGATGGGCAAGTCGGCCGGCGACGTCGTCGAGGTTACCGGACAAGAGCTGGAGATTCTCACGATCGCCTGAGGCGGTACCATCACGCCGGCAGGAAACGATGCTCAAAGTTGGAATCATCTCCGACACGCACGGGCTGCTGCGGCCGGAGGCAGTGCGATGTCTGTCGGGCGTCCATCACATCATCCACGCCGGCGATATCGGCCGGCACGAGATCGTTGACCGGCTTCGCCTGATCGCGCCGGTGACTGCGATCCGCGGCAACATCGACACGGCAGACTGGGCGAATGCATATCCTGCGACCGAGACCGTCAGGCTCGGCACGCATGCCGTCCATGTGGTGCACGACGTCCACGACCTCGCGATCGATTCTGCAACGTCGGGCATCGACATCGTCGTGTCTGGTCACTCGCATCGCGCGGGCATCGAGAGGCGCGACGGCGTGCTCTACCTGAATCCAGGCAGCGCAGGGCCGCGCCGCTTCAAGCTGCCGATCACGCTGGCGACGCTGAACATCTCCTCAGGCCAACTGTCACCCGCGATCCACGATCTCGGCAGCGCCTGAAGCAGAGCGAAAGGGCGCCCATGGGCGCCCTCCCCGAACCTCGTATGAGATGCATCGATCAGAAGCGATCGGCCAGCGCCATCCCGGGGTCGCTGAACGAGGGACGGCCGGTCTCGACGTGGCCGGCGACGCGGCGATAGAAGCTGTCGTCGGTGTCGCTGGTGACGACGAAGTCGTACCAATGGCCCGACTTGCGCAGTTGCCAGTACAGCTCGCCGTGGCGTCCGGGCGCGGATACCTTGACCGTCCACGACGTGGACGGACCGCCATGGCCCGGTCCGGGGAAGAAGGTCGGCGCGCCGAAGCCGAAGCCCGGAGCATCGAAGTCGGGAGCCGAGCGGAAACCCGGCACCGCGCCAAAACCCACCGGATGGAAGCCGGGCAGCGGACCGAAGCCGGGACACCGCGGCTCCAGCGCGGCCGAGACCGAGGCGGTGACGGCCTGCAGCGGCCCATAGATCTCGTTGGACTTCACCGTAAAGCTCACGCGGGCATGGCCGTCGTTGCGCAGCTGCATGTGCAGGCCGCCCTCGAAGACGTTGTAGCCGACGAAGATCTCGGGGTTGGCTGCATTCGACGGCCTGACCTTGTCGAGGTCGCCCTTGAAATGACGATGGAAGCCGTTCGGGCCGAGCACCCAGAGATCATACAGGCCGTCGCTGCCGACGCTCCATTCATCGTCGATCATCTTGCCGGCCTCGACGGTGTAGCGGCGCGGAATGAGATCGAGATGCTGCTTGTCGTAGACGTGGAACACGGCGCCGGCGAAGCCGGTGTTGGCGAACAGCAGCTTCACCTTGCCCGCGGCGGCGTCGACCTTGGCGGTGGCGTGCAGGATATAGGGCAGCGGACGTGAATAGCGCGCGCCGCTCTCCTGGAAAAGCGGCTGCGGCGTCGCGGGCGCAACCGGCGCCGGCAAGGTCTTTTGGTGCGCGTCCGAGGCCTGCCAGTTGCTCTGGTCGGGCAGCTCCGGGAAGCGCGGATCGTTCGGGCTGGCGAAGTCGAACGCCGAGGTCAGGTCGCCCGAGACGGCGCGGTGCCAGGGGCTGATGGCGTCGACCTTGATGCCGAAGCGCTTCTCGAGAAAGCGACCGATCGAGGTGTGGTCGAACACCTGCGAGTTGACCCAGCCGCCCTTGCTCCAAGGTGAAACGACATACATCGGCACCCGCGCGGAGAGGCCCCAGGGACGGATGTTGCCGCTGATGGTGTCGGTCGCGGTCAGCACGTTGCCGACGGTGTTGGAGAAATACTCGCCGTCGAGCGGCAAGGTCGCCTTGCCCATCAGCTTGCCGTTGATGTCATAGGACGGCACCGACGGTGCCGGCAGGTGATCGAAGAAGCCGTCATTCTCGTCGAAGGTCAGCAGGAAGACGGTCTGGCTCCAGACTTCGGGGTTGGCAGTCAGCGCCTCCAGAACCTGGTCGGTGAAATTGCCGGCGCGGGTCGGACTGCCGCCGCCGGGATGCTCGGAGTTGGCCTGGGTCGGCAGGATCCACGACACCTCCGGCAGCGTGCCTGCCATCACGTCCGCCTTCAGCCGGTCGAGATAGTCCGGACCGCCGGTCAGGCCGTGCACGTAGTTCGCATCGCCGGGCTGCGCGTGGCGGAAGCTGGAGAACGCGAGGCAGCCGTGCATCGCGCCGGTCCAGTTGTCGTTCATGTCCTGGTAGATGTGCCAGCTGACGCCGGCCTTGTTCAGCAGATCGGGCAGCGTGTCCCAATTGAAGTCGCTGCCGACATATTTGTAGGTCGCCTGCGGCTGCGGCTGGCCGGCGACCCAATTGTGCGGGTTCGGCCAGCAACGCAGATTGTTGGGCTCGGAATCGTTGGTCGTAGAGTTGATGCCCTGCGCGCGTAGCGCCGGATTGAAGTTGGAGCCGGACCAGAACACGATGCGGTTCGGGTCGGTGCCGGTGGTGATCGAGGCATGATAGGCGTCGCACAAGGTGAACGCCTCGGCGAGCGCGAACTGGAACGGGATGTCGTCGCGGCCGAAATAGCCCATCGCATAGGGCGTCTTGTACTTCGCCCAATAGCCCATCTTGCCCTGATTCCAGGCCGCCTGGCTGTCGCCGAAGGAGTGCGGCGTGCCGTAGCCGACCAGCGCGTTGGAGGTGGTGGAGTCGCGGTGATAGGGCGGAATCTCGCGGCTGCCGTCGGACTGGAACCAGACCGGCTTGCCGCTCTCCAGCGGGATCGGGAAGCGGTCGCCGAAGCCGCGGACGCCGCGCAACGTGCCGAAGTAGTGATCGAAGGAGCGGTTCTCCTGCATCAGGATGACGATGTGCTTGACGTCCTGAATGGTGCCGGTCCGGCGCCGTGCCGGAATGGCCAGCGCCTGGCGGATGCTGGCGAAGGCAGCCGCCGCCGTGGCGCCTGCCAAGAAATCGCGACGTGTTGTCATGCTGATACGACCTTTTGAAATCTTGAAGAACGTATTCAGGGTTGGCGGGGCGAGCCCGACCTGCTCCTGCGAACGTCGCTGGCGTATCAGCGCGACTTGACAGCGCTGTGAAATTTTTATTTACGAAATGAATCTGAATGAGATTTTCTCAGAATCGGGGCGCAGCGTGACGGGATCGACCTTTCGTTCTGGGCCGGGCGTGAACGGCATCTTGTTTCGTATTCGGGAGCTGCAGAACGAGCTGCCGCCGAAAGCGCGGCAGATCGCGGAGCTGGTCATCGCCCGGCCGGAGCCGTTTATCCACATGTCGATCACCGAGGTCGCGGAAGCCTGCGGCGTCAGCGAGGGCACGATCGTGTCGTTCTGCCGGCGGGTCGGGGTGCGGGGCTTCCAGGAGCTCAAGATCATGCTGGCGCGGGACCTGATCGAGCCGGTGCGGCTGATCCAGGAGGACCTGCATCGCGGCGATGATCCGGCGACGGTCACGGACCACATCTTCGCGGCGCATGCCGCCTCGCTGCAGGAGACGCGGCGGCTGCTGTCGATGGACGCGCTGGCGCAGGCGGCGAAGCTGCTGCGGCAGGCGCGGCGCGTCGAGATCTATGGCATCGGCAGTTCGGCGCCGATCGCGCAGGATCTGTCGTATCGCCTGCTGCAGCTCGGGCTGGCGGCCAATGCGGTCGTGGATTCGCATGTCCAGGCGGTCAGCGCCGGGATGACCGGGCCCGACGTCGCGACCGTCACGGTGTCGCATTCGGGCAGCACGGTCGAGACCGTGCTGGCGACGCGGCTGGCGCAGGCGGCGGGCGCGCGGACCATCGGCATCACCCGGCTCGGCAAGTCGCCGCTGGCGGCGCATTGCGAGGTGCTGCTCTACACCGTCGCCAACGAGACGCGCTATCGCCCGGAGGCGATGAGCAGCCGCGTCGCGCAGCTTGCGATCATCGACACGCTGGTCAGCTGCTGCGCCCTCACCGACACCGAACGCTCCGTCGACAGGCTGCAGCACGCGGCGCGCATCCTGTCGGAGAAACGCTACTGACCGACGCGGCCTCCGGTCAAAACGGTGAGCCACGGGCATGACCTCCCGTGGCCGCCCCATCCTCAATAGTCCTTCAGCAGCCGCTCGATGTAGTCGAGCTCGAGCTGCGGCCGCGACTGATCGCCGAGACGGCGGCGCAGCTCCTCGAGGATGCGGCGGACGCGCTGCACGTCGATCTCGCCCGGGATCTTCTGGGAGAAATCGTCGATGTCGCGGCCGGGATGCATCGGGCGTCCAAGCGGATCGGTCTGCTGCGCGCCCTGCTGGCGGCCGGCGCGCTGGCCGGGGCCGTCGCCGGGCTGGTCGCCGTCGCCCTGCTGCATCGCCTCGGCGAGGCTCTGTGCGCCCTTGCGCAGCGCGTCCAGCGCCTTGCCCTGCGATTCCACCGCGCCGTCGGCATTATTGTCGCCGAGCTGACTGCCGGCATCGCCCATCGCGCTGTCGGCGTCGTCGAGCCCGTCGCCGGAATCGCCCTGGTCGCCTTGATCACCGGGATCGCCCTGCTGACCCTGTTGCCCCTTCTGGCCTTTCTGACCCTTCTGGCCTTTTTCGCCCTTCTGGCCCATGCCGCGCTTGGCGAGCTGGTCCTGAAGCTGCTTGAGACGGTCGCGCAGCGCCTGTTGGTCCTGCTGCAGGTCGCCCATGCTCTGGTCCTGGTCGCCCTGCTGCTTGTTGCGGTTGCGGCGCGAATCCTGGCCCTGCTTGAAGGTCTTGTCGCGGAGCTGCTGCTGCTTGCGGATCATGTCGCCGAGCTCGTTGAGCGCCTGCTCCATGTCGTTGTCGCCGCCCTGGTTGGGCTGCGCCATCTGCAGGTTCTCCAGCATCTGCTGCAGCTGCTCGAGCAGCTCGCGTGCGCCCTCCTTGTCGCCCTGCCGCGACAGCCGCTCCATGCGGTCGATCATGTTCTGCAGGTCCTGCTGGCGCAGGATCTTGGTGTTCTGGTCGAGCGGCCGCTGCGCCATCTGCGGGTTGTTGCGCAGCTGCTCGGCGAGCTGGCGCATGTAGTTGTCCATCGCCTTGCGCAGATCCTCGGCGAGCTTCTTGATCTCCTCGTCGCTGGCGCCGCGCTCCAGCGCCTGCTTCAGCGCGTCCTGGGCCGCGCGCAGCGCCTTGTCGACGTCGGAGATGTTGCCGTCCTCGATGGTGACGGCCAGCGCCCACAGGCTCGCCACTACCTCGCGCAGCGCATCGTCGGTGCGCGCCGCTTCGAGCTGCCGCGTCACCGAGCGCAGGCCGAGATACTGGCCGGGCTCGGGCGTGAACAGCTCCGGCGCGATCGCCAGCGCGTCGAGCGCGGTGAACACGTCGCCGTTGCGGTTGCCGTCGAGCGCGAGGATCCGCCGCTGCTCGATCAGCGCCCGCGCCAGTGGCTTGGTGAACAGCCGCTCCGGCAGCCTGGTCTCGAACGGCTCGCTGGTGCCCTCGTTGCCGGCCTCGTCCTTGGCTGTCAGCGTGAGCGTGACGTCGGCGCCGGCGTAGGGGTCCTCGCTGAGATCCTTGACGGTCTGGCCGACGCCGTTGCGGGTGCGCGCGTTCGGCAGCACCAGCGGAAACTCCGGCGGCTGGAACAGCGGCCGCGCGGCGGGCGCGTCGGCCGTCTTGCTCTCGGCAGCCTTGCCTTCGACAGGCCGCGCGGTGACCCGGGCGCGGGCTTCGGTGACGCCGTAATCATCCTCGAGCTTGTAGGACAGCTTCAGCGAGCCGCGCGCCTGCCGCTCGGGGTCCTTGGCCATGCTGATGACCGGCGGCTTGTCCGGCGTCGCCGCGAACACCCATTGCGGTTGCCCTGCGGGCGCGCGGACGTGAACGGTGCCGTCGGTCTTGATCGTGTAGTGCTTCTCGGTGGTGCCCTTCGGCGCGGCTTCGCCGGCCGCGCCCTCGCCGGGCGCCGCCTCGGCGACGCCGCCGCCGGTGATGACATCGAGATTGCCGCCGCTGGAGCGCACGATCAGCGTCGAGCCCTGGGGCACCACGATCGGGCCGCTCGCCGGTACCGCGCCTTCCTTGTTGGCGGCGGACAGGATGATCGGCGGCTTCGCGGTGTAGAGCGGCGGCTTGATCCAGGCATCGACCCGGATCGTCACCGGCGTCATCACGCCGTTCCAGTCGAACGCCGAGGCCACCCGCAGCGCCCGCTCGTCACCGGCCGCGATAGAGGTCGCGACCAAGAGCACGATGACCAGCGCGCGCACCGCCCAGGGGTCGTGCAGCGACAGCCGCGGCCGCGGCGTGCCGGCGCGGATGCGCTTGATCGAGGCCAAGGTGCGCTCGCGCTGCGCCTGCCACAGCGCGTGCGCGATCGGATCCTTGGTGGTGAGCGTATCGGTGAGAGCGGTGGCGGGGCGATGGGCGATGCCCGAGCCGCGATCGAGCCGCGCCAGGCCCTCGTCGCGGGTCGGCCAGCGATAGCGCAGCATCGGCCCGGCGGCGCCGAGCAGCAGCAGCAGAAACAGCCCGACGCCGATCATGCGGACCGCGAACGGCAGGCCGAGCCAGAGGCCGGCCCAGGAGACGATCAGGAAAAGACCGACCACCGTGAGCAGCCGGGCGAGATGCGGCCAGCCGCGCTCCCAGGCGATGGCGAGACGCGCCCGCTTCAGCGCCTGCGCCAGCTTCAGCCGCGCCAGGCCATCCTGCGTCAGGCCATCGGGCGTGCTGCTTGCCGGCCCAGCCGGCTCGGGGGTGACACCGCTCAACAATCCCTCCAGGTTGCCCGGATGTTCAACCTAGCACAAAGGCAGCCGTGAGGCACCCGCTCTGCGGGGACTTTCCCGGCGCCGGCGGCGGTTCACACGGGAGTGTGACCGGCCGGGTTCCCGAAAAGCTACGGGGCATCCAGACGACAGCGGGGCATCCCGACGACATCGACATCCGAGTGTGACGCCCGCCGCACACCCCAAACCCCGTCATTGCGAGCGCAGCGAAGCAATCCAGGGCTCCGGGCGGGACTCTGGATTGCTTCGTCGCTGCGCTCCTCGCAATGACGTCGTGGCAAACGTCACGATGCACATGATCAAACACTCCGCGGAGGAAATCATTAGCAAAACGAGCAACGTCGTTCTCGCGACGCATCCGGCGCCCGAGTGATACCCGACATCTCACCCTCATCAGACAGAGGGCGCAGGGAAGACCGGGCGCCGGCCGGCGCCCATGGTCCGCGTGCAACAAAAAGCACGCGGCAGAACCACAGGCTCAGCCGAGATCACCCGGCCTTCCCTGCGCGATGGTGTTACGACTTATACGCGCTCTTCCCGGGGACCGGCTTGTTGGCCCCGTCGCGGACGACACGTCATCGCCCACTTGGCATCAGCACCGGGATGCCAGAACCACGCGACTTCCTCGTCGCACCGGGGTCGTTCGTCCGCGCGAGCAAGCCCACGCTGCGTCCCAATGCGCCCACCGCATCCCGCACCCGACGTCCGTGACGATCGCGAAGCGCCCCCTCAGCGGGACGGGATGCGGGAGAGTAGAGCATGATTTCGGATAAAGCGCAATAAAATATTTCGTACGACGGCTGAACATCTATGTTCGCGAAAGCGAGCCTCTCAGATTATGACCGTATTCACCCGCTTTCCCGGCCGGCTTAGACGGTCCCAATTGACCGGCCGGAGATCTATAAATCGAACCGGGAAATGGCGACCGGCGCGAGCTGGCTTCGAGCAACAAGCAGCTTTGGCAAGGCATACGCGCCGGTATCCGAAGACGTGGCAAGTCTGCACGTTTCAAAAGTGTCTATCTTGCGTACAGCCAGACGTTGAGAGATGATGGCCGTTGGGAGGCGGCGCTCAGCTGATGGAAGACTGTTGCTGCCGGCAAATGGGCAATGCTTTCTTTTTGGACGCCCGAAGATTTCCGATCAAAAGTAGTTGAGCTCGATGGTCTGAACGATCATTGGGAACCGGTTATCCACGACTCGCGTGAATTAGCGCTCCCAAAGTGCCAACGCGGCTCGCAAAATGCGGACTTTTGGGACCCTCTGCCCGCTACCCCCAAGGCAGTGAATTCAATCTCACGCGAGCGGGAGCCGAATTGGTTTGATTATGTCGAACTTCCCCTCTTTAAGGCGCGGGCTTTCGAGCATCCATTTGGGCCACCTCGGGAGCAGGATCGCGCCGAAAGCTTGCATGCTCGAAGGGCTCGATGGCTCTTGAGTTTGCTTGATGTACCCTCGTCAATTGATCGACGAACATTTCTGGGCAAATTCAACGAGCTATTTGAGCACTTCAACCACCCGAACACGTTTCGCGCAGTGTCGGACCTTGCTTTAAACGGCGCTTCTGCTGACGACATACTCACCGCATTTTACCTAAAGCTGGCATGGGCTGAATGCCCAAAATTCTGGAGCATTCGTCAATCTCGGTCTCGAGCTCCATTCATCCCTCAGAATGGACAAACGATGCTCACTTGGACCAGGGCCGTGCGCCTGAGCATTCTGTCTAAGGGGCTTCCGGCCGAGTGTATCATTCAAGACGACTGGTACGAGGATTGGCTTGTCATTCCATTCGGCGATCCAGCGTTTTGGCTCTTCATTGACTACGTTACTCTCCGATTGGAGGCGTTCGCCGCAGGAGCACTTGAGCTCCCCAATGAGCTTACACGAAAGAACGTGCGCGGCCTTTCGTTGCCAAGCTTTGGAGGAAATTCACTTGATGGCACGCTTTTGGGAAGCACCTCGCGAACCGGCCAACTCATTCGTTTAACGACAGATGCTTGGGGGTTCTCCTGTTTGACCGACAAAGTTTCCGAGGCAGCCGCTGGAAAATTGGAATGAATGAACTGACTCCCATTGAAGGGGCTTGGGTTTGCAAGCGCTCGAATCCGGATGAAATTGGCGTCGTTGTGGCGATACGGGAGACGCCAAATCGAACGACAATCGAGGCAGACTTTGGTCCTAAGGGAAAAATTACACTGGACCAAGACGAGTGGGGATGTGGGCTACAGATCGGACATTGCGTCCAAGATGTACCGCTCTCCGGCGTAAGGGAGACGTTGGGCGCCGGCACGGTGCTCCACGTTCGAGAGTTGGCGACGCGCTTCCAAGTATTGGTTCAGCTTCACGCTACTGGACGGTCGATCTGGTTGCCATTTGAACGGTTGCGCAGGATCATGGATCCCGAGCTTCTCTACAGGCGCGCTGGACCCATCGCCGAGCGGGGCGCCGAACGATTTTCGCTGAACATCATTGCGCACGCACTAAGCAAATGGAACGAAGCGACCGGCGCACTCGATCGGCTGGATGTCGATCCGCTCCCGCATCAAATATCACTGGTACATCGCATTGTGAATTCGGGCCAGACGAACTGGCTTATTGCAGACGACGTGGGCTTGGGAAAAACCATCGAAGTCGGGTTGCTCCTAGCCGCACTTGAGCGGCGGCAAAATCTCCGGCGAATCCTATTTGTTGTTCCATCGGGTCTGACGCGACAGTGGAAGGAGGAAATGCTCGCGAAGTTCGACCGTCGTTTCCTCATCTTCGGTACAGATTTCCGCATCTCCGATCACAAGGAGTGGGGCCTTTTCGAAAGGGTCATTGTGTCTCTTGACCTGGCGAAACCACGTCAACCTGACGACGACGGCACAAACGATTCGACCCCATTCGGAATGATGCTGGCGGCAGGGGTGTGGGATTTGATCGTCTTCGATGAAGCCCATCGATTGGCACGAGATGACAGAGGTCGGTCGACGCTCCGATATAAGCTGGCGCAGGCCTTGCGAGCGAAGACCGACAGGCTCATCCTGCTGACCGGCACCCCGCACCAGGGCGACACTGGAAAGTTTCGTAACCTGCTGACGCTCGTTCGGCCGGACTTAGGTGCAGCGATAGATGAGATTGAGACGGAGCCAGACGTCGTTCAAGAGATAGTGCTCCGAAACCGGAAGATCGATGCGGTAGATCTCGACGGCAGCTTTCTGTTCAAGGGGGTGATCGTCAGGCGCGCCACCATCGATCACGACCCCGAGTTTGAGACATTAGAGCGCCAGCTTCAAGACTACCTTCGGATGGGATACCGAGCTGGAGATACACTGGGCGGTGCTGAGGGCCGCGCAATAGGTTTCGTCATGACCATCTACCGAAAGATGGCGTCGTCATCGATAGCTGCGCTGTACATTGCGTTGAAAAACAGGCTTGAGCGGCTAACTGCACAAAATGACGCTGAGGACCTACCATATCCGCCGCCGGACGATGAGGAACTCGACGGAGACGACCAACTGGAGGAACGATCGCGCGGGCCAGGACGAACGCCATTCTTCGAGACGGAGACCCAGTCTTTGCGAGACCTAATGGCGAAGGCCGCCGAAGCAATGAGGAACGACAAGAAGGGCGACGCCTTAGTTTCACTGGTTTGCGACATCGTAATCGCGCAAAAGAAGAAAGTGCTTATATTCACGGAATATCGATCCACTCAAGCATATCTCATTTATCGGCTAAAGTCCGTCGTCGGCGAGAAGCCGGAGATCATCAACGGCGGTATGACAGTGGAAGAAAAGAGAAACGCCATCAGGGCATTCGAAAACGAAAATTCAATTTTGATCTCAACTGAGGCGGGCGGCGAGGGCCTCAATCTGCACAAGGACTGCCACATACTCATCAACTACGATTTGCCGTGGAATCCCTCGCGCATTTCCCAACGCATAGGGCGCCTCTATCGCTACGGCCAAAAGCAAAAAGTCGTCGTTATAAACTTCCTTGCCCGCGACACGATTGACAACGAAATCGTCTCCATTTTGTTTGATCGGCTCGACGTTATAGTCAGAGAGATGGCGACCGTGGGGTCTGAGTTTGATGAACGCTATGCCGCCGACATTTTGGGAGAACTGTTAGATCGGATCGATATTTCGATGCTTTTGGAGGAGGCCCAGGGTGGCCGAGTTGACCGTACTCAAGATCGGATAGACGACGCCCTGAATCAGGCGAAGCAAGCAAAACTGATCCAAGATGACATTTTAAGCTTCGCTACGTCCACGGGGTCTCCTGACCTGGAATCCTTGGGACAATACACGACGGTCGATGTCGCGACATTTATAAAGCGAGCGGCTCGGTTCTTTGAGATCGAAGTTGAGGAAAGTGGCGACCAAGAGCGCTTCACTATGCGGCTCCCCGCTCACATGAAAGGTAGATTTGCAGAGTTCGGAGGCAGAACGGTTGTAAGCGCAACAACTCGTCGGGCGGCATGGCGTCCGGGCGACCAGATCCTAATCGACTTTTCAACCGAGTTTCTGAAGTGGCTCGTCGATAACGTTACAGCGGAACAATTTAACGGAAGCTATTCGGTGATCGCTAGACGCGAAACTGCCGAGTTCGTTGCGGCGTTTCTGGCTAGATTCCAAAATGACCAGGGCCATACGTTAAGCGAAAAGTTAATCGTGCTGACGCAGGATCCGGGGGCCCTTCCCGTAGTGAACACAAGCATCGTCGGAAAGCTACTATCCTCGCCTAGCGAGGATGCCGCACCGCGGCTACGCGATCCTGTTGAGCGGAAGCGGCAGATGGACCTTGCTCGGGACCATGCCGAACTCCTGATGGCTCAGGAACTGACGCGGTTTAAGCATCCGAACGATCTGGTCACTCTCGCGGCTGGTGAATTTTCGTCCTCCTGAGGAACTTCGTCGGGACAAACCGGGAAATAGTTATTGTATTCGTCGAACGTCATGAAGAGATCGCTCCAGACACAAGCAGATGCCATCTGTGTCGCCAACCTCTTGTAGATCGGCGTGGTCGCCCCTCGATACGTTCTGCAATTACGTGACAGCGCACTTTACTTCTGCGTTCGTCGCCTAGGCCGAATTGGTCGCGCTGTGGCCGTACTACTTTCGGGGACTTTCGTCTCAGAAGAAAGACTTAAAAAGCTGGAACACGGCACCAACGTATTCGCGTCCCTGCCAAACCATGAGCAGGGCCATAGCGAGTCCGCCAATGGGCTTCACGTACAGAGTGAAGGCTAACGGTCGCCGGATAGCTTCAACTGCTCTGACTCCCTTCGCGGCTATGCTGAAGCGGCCGAGTTTGATATTTAGCTCCGGTTGCTGACTCACGACATAGCTCTCCATTGACGTTGAGAGAACCCTGTCGAATCAACAGAGGTATGGAGGCATAGATTCGCAGCACGCGCAACGCACCGCACGACCTCTATTCCCGGGTTGTTGAAACCTGTGGGCAGTTCAGGCATGACGCCGCTCTCCATTAGGGAACCTGGAGAGCTGGCGATCGGAGGATGAATGTTTGTGGCCAGCATCGAAATGGCCGTCAAGCGAAAGCTGGCCTTCTAAACACCAGGAAGTATCAGGAAATATCAGGAGCATTTGTCGGGCACTAGGCGCCCGCTCACGCGCACGTGATGAAGCGGAGCTGCGACTCGCAAGGTCGACGATGAGATCGATCGCGCCGGCTGCCGCGATCGACCAGTCAGCATGTGCGGCTACACGAATCTACTTAAAGCCAACCACCAACCTGCAAATAGCCCTCACAGCCACGGCGCCGGCGTATCCATCGCGATCAGTTGCTACACCTCGATCCTTGGCCGGATCACGGCGGACTGGTCGCCCTTGACTAGCACCTCGGGGACCAGGGCGCGGGTGTTGTAGGTGCAGGCCTGAACGGCGCCGTAGGCGGGAATTACGGTGACGCTGCACTTTTCTCGGCTCGTTTTGGATGGATGTGACGCGGACAGGCAGTCAAGTGCACCACAGCAGAATGACGAGATCCGACAGTTGAGCGCACCCAGACCTCCGAAACTGCCAAGGCCTCCCAGATCAATTCTGCTACGATCTGCCTCAGCGACGAAATGGATTCGGCGGCCAGCACATGGCGATGAACGAGCCTCGATTGGGCTGCGGTGTTGTGATCGTTGATGGCGGGGCGATCCTGCTCGTCCAGCGCCTTCGCGACCCGGAGGCCGGCCTGCTGGGGCCTGCCGGGCGGCAAGGTCGACTGGCTGGAGCCGGTGGAGGACGCCGTCAGGCGTGAGACGAGAGAGGAGCTCGACATCGCGCTTGGCGATCTCAGGCTGATCTGCGTGGTCGACCAGATCGACCGGCTGAGGGGCGAACATTGGGTTGCGCCGGTCTATCTCGCCTCGGGCTTCAAGGGTGAGCCGAGGCTGATCGAACCCGACAAGCACGCCGCGTTCGGCTGGTTCGCCTTGCACGAGCTTCCGAATCCACTCACTCTGGCAACGCAGCAGGCCGTGCAGGCCCTGTCCGGCGAGCGCTGAGTCGGGGACTGCGCAACAGTGCCCTCAAGTCCTGGGTCCCGCTGTCATGCTCCGCGAAGGCGGAGCATCCAGTACACCGCGCGGAAGATATTGAACCGAGACGTCACGGCGTACTGGATCGTCCGCTTTCGCGGACGATGACCGCGAGGGTCTACATGTTCATCAATTGTCGATAGCAACGATTTCAAAGCTGGGCGCGGCTTTGGAGAGCACGTCCATGCATCCCCATCCGGTGATGAAACGGTAGTGACGAGCGGGATGGAAATTCACTTTCCAAGCCTCCGATTGCGTCGCCGCAAACACGGCCCCCTCCACCCGGTAGGCGAAATGACGCGAGACCAGACCTTCCGTCTCAGTATCCTGCTCGGTACTGAGCGGAAATTCGTCCACAAGACGAACGATGGTGGCGTCGTTGAAGCGAACGCGGACAACATGGCCCGAGATGCCGGGAAGAATGAAGTCTGCCGAAAGACTGCCCGGACGCCAGTTGATTGCGATCAGATCGCTCTCATCACAAGCAAAGGCCACGCCCGCATCTATCGGAAAATACTTGGGCACATCTGCTCCGGTGACCTCGTCGCGCAGGAACCATATCCTAACATTTTGCCAAATGTCTGCTATGGCCCTGCTGTCTGGCGGGCCGCAGGCATCCGTCAGCCACACGCTTCACAAAGCTCACGGCAGACGAACTCGGCACCGCCTGCGGTCGACTGGCCGCCTCACCCGGAGCGCAGCCAGCATGCCGGACGACGTGGATGGCCGGGACAAGCCCGGCCATGACGATGTGAAGACAGATGAGCGCAATAGCGTGCGTGAGCTCCCTGGGCGACAGCTTATCTCACAACCACGGCGCCGGCGTATCCATCGCGATCAGTTGCTCGACCTCGATCCGCGGCCGGATCACCGCGGACTGGTCGCCCTTGACCAGCACCTCGGGCACCAGCGCGCGGGTGTTGTAGGTGCAGGCCTGCACGGCGCCGTAGGCGCCTGATGTCATGATGGCGAGGAGGTCGCCCGGCTTGGGCTCGGGCAGCGTGCGGTCGAGCGCGAGGTAGTCGCCGCTCTCGCAGACCGGGCCGACGACGTCGGCGACGAACGACGGCGCACCCGGCGCCGGCTGGATCACCGGCAGGATGTCGTGATGGGCCTCGTAGAGCGTCGGGCGGATCAGGTCGTTCATCGCGGCGTCGATGATGACGAAGTTCTTGGCCTCGCCATGCTTCACGTAGATCACCTTGGCAACGAGGATGCCGG
The DNA here is from genome assembly GCF_032377735.1 of Bradyrhizobium sp. SZCCHNRI3043. Classification (NCBI taxonomy): domain Bacteria; kingdom Pseudomonadati; phylum Pseudomonadota; class Alphaproteobacteria; order Hyphomicrobiales; family Nitrobacteraceae; genus Bradyrhizobium; species Bradyrhizobium sp. SZCCHNRI3043. Next base: position 11,172 of record NZ_JAUHID010000001.1, on the reverse strand, counting down.
CATTGCCGACGATCATGCGGCCGGGCTCGAACATCAGGGTGCAGCCAAGATTGTGCGAGACGCGCTTGACCATGGCGGCATATTCGGCCGGCTCCGGCGGCACCGCGCGGTCCATGTGATAGGGGATGCCGAGGCCGCCGCCGAAATCGACATGGGAGATGTCGTGGCCGTCGGCGCGCAGCGTCTGCACGAACTCGGTCAGGATGCGGAACGCGGTCTCCATGGGGCCGAGATCGGTGATCTGGCTGCCGATATGGACGTCGACGCCGGTGACCTTGATGCCCGGCATCTTGGCCGCGCGGGCGTAGACGCGGCGGGCGTGCTCCAGGGGAATGCCGAACTTGTTCTCCGACTTGCCGGTCGAGATTTTTGCGTGGGTGCCGGCATCGACATCGGGGTTGACGCGCACGGAGATGCGGGCGGTGTGGCCGGTCTCCTGGGCGAGGCGCGCCAGCAGATCGAGCTCCGGCTCGGACTCGATGTTGAGGCAGTGGATGTCGGCCGCGAGCGCGGCGCGCAGCTCGGCCTCGGTCTTGCCGACGCCGGAGAACACGATCTTGCGCGAGGGGATGCCGGCCGCCAGCGCGCGCTTCAATTCACCGCCGGAGACGACGTCGGCGCCGGCGCCGAGATGGGCCAGGGTGCGCAGCACCGACTGGTTGGAGTTGGCCTTCATCGCGTAGCAGATCAGCACGTCCTGGCCGGTGAAGGCCTCGGCGAACACGCGGTAGTGCCGCTCCAGCGTGGCGGTGGAGTAGCAGTAGAACGGCGTGCCGACGGTGGCGGCGAGCGCGGCGAGATTGACGGCCTCGGCGTGCAGCACGCCGTCGCGGTAGTCGAAATGATTCATGGGTCTGATCCGCGCACGGGGCCGCGAGAAGGTTGATTGTGGCGGCGAATTGCCGGGAAATGAGCCGGAATGTCAATTGAAGCTGCCGTCCTCGCCGAGGCACAGATGCCGCGCCGTCCGGGCCTCATGGTTCGAGACGCGCCGCGCGCGGCGCTCCTCACCATGAGGGTGGAGATCTCGCCGGGGGCCAGGTCGCGCCACAAGTTCAGTCCTCGTCCTGAGGAGCCCGCCGGAGGCGGGCGTCTCGAAGGACGGTGGCGGCCTAGGTGCCTGCGCAGGCGTCGGTCGGATGCGATCTCCCCCGGAGAAGGGGTGGTGCCCGTCGCGGGCGCGTCAGCCGCTATTTGCTGTCGAGCAGCGGGTCGAGGATGAAGGGTTTCTTCTGGCCACGGGTGGCGGCGGGGGCGGCGTCGGCGCCGTAGCCGGAGTTGAACAGGCCGGGCTTGTTCGCGGCTTCCGTCGCGGTGTCGGCGGGAGCGGCCGACATCTGCGGCGCCGGCGGGGAGTTGGCCGGCAGGTCCAACGGGCCCTTGCGCCCGCAGGCGGCGAGCAGAAGGGCTGCGGCGCCCATGACCAGGAGGGCGCGGGCTACGGACAGCGGACGGCGACTGCGATTCACGTGTGAGATCCCCATGCGGGCGGCACCATACAGAGATTGCCCCGATGTGGCGAGTGCCGGAGAGCCACGCCACGCCGGTCAAATTTCAGACAGCAGCCCTACTTTCGCTGTTTTTCCAGCCGCTTCAGCCAGCTCTTGGCCTGCGCGGCCACGTTCTTCGGCGCGGTGCCGCCGTAGCTGGTGCGGCTCTTCACGGAGGACTCGACCGAGAGCACGCCGAGCACCTCGGCTGATATCTTCGGCTCGACCTCCTGCATCGCCTTCAGCGGCAGCTCGTGCAGGGCGACGCCCTGCTTGGCGGCGAGCGCGACGATGCGCCCTGTGACGTGATGGGCCTCGCGGAACGGCATCTTCAGCGTGCGCACCAGCCAGTCGGCGAGGTCGGTCGCGGTGGCGTAGCCCTCGCCAGCCGCGGCCTTCATCCGCGCCTCGTCGGGCACGAGGTCGAGCGCCATGCCGGTCATGGCGCGGATCGCGAGCGACAGCGCCGCGAACGCCTCCATCGCGCCCTGCTTATCCTCCTGCATGTCCTTCTGGTAGGCGAGCGGCAGGCCCTTCATCACGATCAGCAGCCCGTTCAGCGCGCCGATGACGCGGCCGGTCTTGGCCCGCACCAGCTCGGCGGCGTCCGGATTGCGCTTCTGCGGCATGATCGAGGAGCCGGTGGTGAACTTGTCCGACAGCTTGATCAGGCCGACCAAAGGCGAGGTCCAGATCACGATCTCCTCGGCGAAGCGCGACAGGTGCACGGCGCAGATCGAGGCGGCCGATAGGGTCTCCAGCACGAAATCGCGGTCGGACACGGCGTCCAGCGAATTGGCCATCGGGCGCTCGAAGCCGAGCGCCTCGGCGGTGGCGTGGCGGTCGATCGGGAACGAGGTGCCGGCCAGCGCGGCGGCGCCCAGCGGCGATTCATTGAGGCGCTTGCGGGCGTCGAGGAAGCGGCCGCGGTCGCGCCCGGCCATCTCGACATAGGCCAGCAGGTGGTGGCCGAAGGTGACGGGCTGGGCGGTCTGCAGATGGGTGAAGCCGGGCATGACCGTGCCGGCGTAATCGAGCGCGCGGGTCGCGAGCGCATGCTGGTAGGCGGCCAGCGCGGCGTCGATGTCGTCGATGGTGTCGCGCACGAACAGGCGGAAGTCGGTTGCAACCTGGTCGTTGCGCGAGCGCGCGGTGTGCAGGCGGCCTGCGGCCGGGCCGATCAGCTCGCTGAGCCGGCTCTCGACATTCATGTGAATGTCTTCCAGCGCCCGCTTGAACTGGAACGAACCCTTGGTGATCTCTGACAGAATCGTGTCTAGACCCTTGCCGATATTTTTCGCATCAGTCGCGGTGATGATGCCCTGGGCGGCGAGCATCGCGGCGTGCGCCTTGGAAGCGGCAATGTCCTGTGCGTAGAGATGGCGATCGACGTCGATCGAGACGTTGATGTCCTCCATGATCGCGTCGGGACGCTCCGAGAACCGTCCGCCCCACATCTTGTTGCTCATGCCTGAACCGCTCTTAAGACCTTGCTGACCGCCATGGGATGGGACACACCGTCCGGCGCCGCCCCGAAACTCGCGCTCCTGATAGCCGCAACCGACCCGAGATGACAAACGATAAGCCTGACCCGTCCCCTGCCCGCCCCGCCCGCTCGCGCCGGACGCTGCTCGCGGCCAGTGCCGTCGCGGTCGTCGCCGCGGCTGGCATCGCCGCGGTGGCCTTTGGCGGATTGCTGAAGGGACGGCCGTCGGGCGACCAGGCGTGCCAGGCGGCGGTCGCCACCGCCAAGCGGATCGCGCCGCTGATCAAGGGCGAGGTGGCCGCGCTGACGGCTGCGACGGCGCCGCTGCGGCTGCCGGATCTGGCGTTCGAGGACAGCTCGGGGGCGCCGAAGAAGCTGTCGGATTTCCGCGGCAAGACGGTGTTATTGAACCTCTGGGCGACATGGTGCGTGCCGTGCCGCAAGGAGATGCCGGCGCTGGACTCGCTGCAGGCCAGGCTCGGCGGCGACGATTTCCAGGTGGTCGCGGTCAACATCGACACCCGCGATCCGGAGAAGCCGAAGGCGTTCCTCAGCGACGCCAAGCTGACGCAGCTCGCCTATTTCAGCGACCAGAAGGCCAAGGTGTTCCAGGACCTGAAGGCGGTCGGCCGCGCGCTGGGCATGCCGACCTCGGTGCTGGTGGATTCGAATGGCTGCGAGATCGCGACCATCGCGGGGCCGGCCGAATGGGACAGCGCCGACGCGGTCAAGCTGATCCAGGCGGCGACGGCGAAGGCCGCCGCGGGGCTGTGATCGGTGATATCAGGCGGCGATGTTGAGGTTGCCGCCGACGCCGGGGCCGGCATTGGCGAGCGACAGCGTCTGCTGCGCGCCGCCGAGCAGCGTCATCACCGCGTCCTTCTGGGCGTTCAGGTTCTGCTTCATCACGGACGTCGCGACCTGCTGCTGAATCGCACCCGTCTGCTGCGCCATGACCGCAGCCACCAAGCTCATATCCATACGCGCTTACCTCTCTGGGGCACACGCTAGCCGAGGAGGCTTAACGAAGCGTAGCGAGGGAGCCGCGGTGGCGGGAAATCTAGCGCGTCGGCACCGGCTTGGGGCCGCGATAGTCGTAGAAACCGCGCTGCGTCTTGCGGCCGAGCCAGCCGGCCTCGACATATTTCACCAGCAGCGGACAGGGCCGGTATTTGGAATCCGCCAGCCCCTCGTGCAGCACCTGCATGATGGACAGACAGGTATCGAGGCCGATGAAATCGGCAAGCTCCAGCGGGCCCATCGGGTGATGCGCGCCGAGCTTCATCGCCGCATCGATCGCCTCGACGTTGCCGACGCCCTCATACAGCGTGTAGATCGCCTCGTTGATCATCGGCAGCAGCACGCGGTTGACGATGAAGGCCGGAAAATCCTCGGAGACGGCGACCTGCTTGCCGAGCCGTCCGACGAACTCCTTGGCGGCCTCGAAGGTGGCGTCGTCGGTGGCGATGCCGCGGATCAGCTCCACCAGCTCCATCAGCGGAACCGGGTTCATGAAATGGATGCCGATGAAGCGCTCGGGGCGGTCGGTGCAGGCGGCGAGCCGGGTGATCGAGATCGACGAGGTGTTGGAGGCGATGATCGCCTCCGGCTTCAGCACCGCGCACAGATCGTGGAAGATCTTGCGCTTGACGTCCTCCTTCTCGATCGCCGTCTCGATGACGAGATCGCAATCGGCCAGGCCGTCGAGGGTTTCGGTGATCGAGATGTGGCCGAGCGCCTGATTGCGGGCCTCCTCGGAGATGACCTTCTTGGCCACCTGACGGGTCAGGTTGCCGTTGATGGTGGCCATGCCCGACTTCAACCGGTCGGCAGTGACGTCGTTGAGCACCACGTCGAGCCCGGCCAGCGCGGCGACATGCGCGATGCCGTTGCCCATCTGTCCTGCGCCGATCACACCGAGCTTGTTGATCTGAGCCATGTTGTCATCCACCCGGACGGCACGCCTGCTGCGCCCGTCCATGCCCTTGGAAGTGAGAACACCGGCCGCCGCGGTCCCATGCGGCCGGTGTCAGCAGCGTTATTTGCCGAGCTTGGCGAGCGCCTCGGTCAGCTCGGGAACGGCCTGATAGAGATCCGCAACCAGGCCGTAATCGGCGACCTGGAAGATCGGCGCGTCCTCGTCCTTGTTGATCGCGACGATCACCTTGGAGTCCTTCATGCCGGCCAGATGCTGAATGGCGCCTGAAATGCCGACCGCGACATAGAGCTCCGGCGCCACGACCTTGCCGGTCTGGCCGACCTGCCAGTCGTTCGGCGCGTAGCCGGCGTCGACCGCAGCGCGCGAGGCGCCGACGCCGGCGCCGAGCTTGTCGGCGAGCGGCTCGATGTACTTGGCGAAGTTCTCACGGCTCTGCATCGCGCGGCCGCCGGAGACGATGATCTTGGCCGAGGTCAGCTCGGGACGGTCGCTCTTGGCGACCTCCTCGCCGACGAAGGTCGACAGCGCCGGATCGCCGGCCGCCGCCACCGTCTCGACCGCGGCGCTACCGCCCTCGCCGGCCGCGGCGAAGGTCGAGGTGCGCACGGTGATGACCTTCTTGGCGTCCTTCGACTTCACGGTCTGGATCGCGTTGCCGGCATAGATCGGCCGCTCGAACGTGTCGGGCGCGACGACCTTGATGATCTCCGACACCTGCATCACGTCGAGCAGGGCGGCGATGCGCGGCATCACATTCTTGAAGCGCGAGGTCGCCGGGGCTACGATCGCGTCGTAGTTGGCGGCGAGCTTGACGACGAGGTCGGCGAGCGGCTCGGCGAGATCATGCGCGTAGGCCGCGTCGTCGGCGAGCAGCACCTTCTTGACCCCGGCGAGCTTGGCGGCGGCTTCGGCCGCGCCCTTCGCGCCCTGGCCCGCGACCAGCACGTCGACATCGGCGCCGAGGGCAGTGGCCGCCGTCAGCGCCTTGTTGGTCGCGTCCTTGATCCCGGCATTGTCGTGTTCGGCAATCAGCAGCGTGGCCATCAGAGCACCCCCGCCTCGGTCTTGAGTTTGTTGACGAGCTCGGCGACGTCCTTGACCTTGACGCCGGCCTTGCGGCCCGCCGGCTCGGTGGTCTTGAGCACCTCGAGCCGCGGCGTGAGATCGACGCCGGCGTCGGCGGCGGTCTTCTCGGCGATCGGCTTCTTCTTCGCCTTCATGATGTTCGGCAGCGACGCATAGCGCGGCTCGTTGAGGCGCAGGTCGGTGGTGACGATCGCCGGCCCCTTCAGCTTCACGGTCTGCAGGCCGCCATCGACCTCGCGGGTGACCTTGAAGTCGGAGCCGTCGACCTCGAGCTTGGAGGCGAAGGTCGCCTGCGCCCAGCCGAGCAACGCCGCCAGCATCTGGCCGGTCTGGTTCGAGTCGTCGTCGATCGCCTGCTTGCCGAGGATGATCAGGCCCGGCTGCTCCTCCTGGGCGACGGCCTTGAGGATCTTGGCGACCGCCAGCGGTTCCACGTTGCCCTCGGCCTTGACCAGGATGCCGCGGTCCGCGCCCATCGCGAGCGCCGTGCGGATCGTCTCCGAGGCCTGCGCGGGGCCGATCGAGACCACCACCACCTCGGTCGCCTTGCCGGCTTCCTTCAGCCGCAGCGCTTCCTCGACGGCGATCTCGTCGAACGGATTCATCGACATCTTGACGTTGGCGAGCTCAACGCCCGATCCGTCGCTCTTGACGCGGACCTTGACGTTGTAATCGACCACCCGCTTGACCGGCACCAGAACCTTCATCGATCCTCTTTCGCTCTAAATTGTCCGGGGTTGACCTTTCGGGCGCGGAACCTAAAGCCCCCATCCCCCCCGGTCAACGCGCGACGGGCGAAAAAACGCAGGCCCGCACGCCGCCGGGTTAACGGTTTTGCCCGGGCACCCACAACACGTCGCCGGCGCCGTTCCGGTTCGCGGCCCGGCTCGCCACGAACAGGAAATCCGACAACCGGTTCATATAACGAATGGCGGCCTCGCTGACCGGCTCGTCGGGCTTGCCGGCGAGCTCCGTCATGATCCGTTCCGCCCTGCGGCAAATGGTACGCGCCACATGCAGATGCGCCGCCGCCGCGGTTCCCCCGGGCAGCACGAACGACGTCAGCGGCGAGAGCCGTTCGTTCAGCGTATCGATGTCACGCTCCAGGCGGTCGACCTGGCTGGCGACGACGCGCAGCCGCTCCGCCTTGCCCTCGCGCTGCGGCACGGCCAGATCGGCGCCGAGGTCGAACAGATCGTTCTGGATCAGGCCGAGCATCGCATCGATCTCGGGCGCATCGGCCAGATGCAGCCGGACCACGCCGATCGCAGCGTTGGTCTCGTCGACGGTTCCATAGGCGGAGACGCGCAGATCGTACTTGGGACGGCGCTCGCCATTGCCGAGCGCGGTCGTGCCGTCGTCACCGGTCCGCGTGTAGATGCGATTCAGGACCACCATGCTGCTTCTCAACGTCCGTTTCTCGACGCCTCGGCGTCTCGGTCTCAGCGCCCCATCGCCCAGATCGCCGCCATGGCAATGACGACCGCGACGAACTGCAGGATCACCCGCCAGCGCATCAGCTTCTGCGACAGGTTCGGCGAGCCGCCGCGCGTCATGTTGACGAGGCCGAGAAACAGCACAAGGGCGACCGCGCCGACGGCGATGGGAAGGATGAATTTACCGAGAAGTGAAGCCATCGGGGCTAGATAACACCGCAGACGCAAGAGCGCCATGGCGGATCCGCGCGGCCGGCGCTGCAACTTCTGGCTTTTGGACCCGTAATATCGGATTGTACAAACCAAGTTTCTTTTGCGGAGTGCAGGGACAGGTGAAGGCGCTTCGCTACATCTTCCACGTCGTCATGGACGCGTTCTACACCTTCCTCGCCGACGACGGCTGGGCGATCGCCAGCCATATCGCGCTGTCGACCCTGATGGCGCTGTTTCCGTTCCTGATCGTCCTGACCTCGCTCGCCGGCTTTCTCGGCTCCAAAGACCTGGCCGACCAGGCCGCCACCCTGATGCTCGAGACCTGGCCGGCGCAGGTCGCGGATGCGCTGACCGGCGAGATCCACGACGTGCTGACCACGACCCGGACCGATGCGCTGACCATCGGCGCCGTGCTCGCGGTCTACTTCGCCTCGAATGGCGTCGAGGCGCTGCGGGTCGCGCTCAACCGCGCCTATGGCGTGATCGAGCAGCGCCGCTGGTACTGGCTGCGGCTGGAATCGATCGGCTACACCCTGGTCGCCGCGTTCACGGCGCTGGCGATGTCGTTCCTGATCGTGCTCGGCCCGCTGATGCTGGCCACCGCCCGGCGCTATTTGCCGCTGGCGGTCGAAGCCAACGAGCGCTTCGTCAACCTGTCGCGCTACGGCATCACCATCAGCGCGCTGATCGTCGCGCTGTTCATCCTGCACGCCTGGCTGCCGGCGGGCCGGCGCAGCTTCATGCAGATCGTGCCCGGCATCGTCTTCACCTTCGTCGCCTCGCTGGTATCGGGCATCGTGTTCGGCCAGTATCTGGCGCGCTTCGCCAACAACTACGTCACGATGTATGCGGGGCTCGCGTCGGTGATCATCGCGCTGGTGTTCCTGTATTTCATCGCCGCGATCTTCGTGTATGGCGGCGAGTTGAACGCCTCGATCATCAAGTCGCGGCTGCCGCGCGGCGTGTCGCTCCAAGAAGCGCAGTCGCTAGAGCCCGCGGCGAAACGGGCTTGAGCAGGAACGCGTCCGCGCCGGCAGCGCGCGAGGCCGCCTCGTCCTCGCCGCGTCCGGACACGCCGATGATCGGGATAGTCCCGTGGGGCGCGTCCAGCTTGCGAATGCGAGCAATCGCCTCGACGCCGTTGATGCCGGGCAGCACCATGTCCATCAGCACCGCATCGTAATTGCCGGCCGCGATCCGCTCCGGCGCCGCCTCGCCGCGGCCGATGAACTCGGCCTGGTGGCCGAGCTCGTTGAGGATGGTGTTGAGCACCACGCGGCCGAACGGATTGTCCTCGACCCCGAGGATGCGCAACGGCCTTGTCGGCGCCAGGGTCACGCCATTCTCCGATCCGCCCGCCGCGGTGTGCGGCGCGGCCGCAACGGTCAGCGTCACGGTCAGCGTGAAGGTCGTGCCGCCGCCTTCATGCGGCGCCACGGCGACGTCGCCCCCCATCGCGCGCGCCAGCTGCCGGACCGAGGACAGACCGAGGCCGGCGCCGCCGAAGCGCGAGGCGATCGAGACATTGGCTTGGCTGAACGGGCGGAACAGCCGCTTGATCTCCTTCAGGGTCAGGCCGATGCCCGAATCCGAGACGTGGAAGGCGATCGCGGCGCGGCCCCTGCTCGCGCCTCGGCCTGCGCCCGTGCTCGGCTTGCCGCGACCGCCGCGACGTGCGGGAACGACCTCCAGCGCGACGCCGCCCTGCTCGGTGAACTTCACCGCATTGTCGATCAGGTTCTCCAGCGCAGCACGCAGCCGCACGGGATCGCCGAACACAAGTCCCGGCAAGTCGTCGGAGACGTGGACCTTGACATCCAGCCCCTTGGCGGCGGCGCGGCCCGACAGCGAGTCTCCGGCGGCCCGCGCCAGCACGCGCAGATCGAACAGATCCTCACGCAGCAGCGCGCCGGCGGTCTCGTCCTTGGCGGCATCGACGAACAGGGTGGCGAGGCTCGACAGATGCTCCGCGCCGGCCTTGATCGTATCGACCCAGCGCCGCTCGCGCTCGCCGAGCTCGGAGGTGGCAAGCAGGTCGCTGATGGCGAGAATGCCTGTCAGCGGCGTGCGCACCTCATGGGCGAACACCGCCAGCGCGGCTTCGACGACCCCTGGTGATCCGGCGCCAGCCCTGGGCACAGACTTCGCGGCTTCGGGCTTCCTCACTCCGGACTTGGCCGCGCTTCGCCGGCTCCCCGCCATCGCCGTGACCTGAGGAACGTGCTTCTTGAGCGGTCGCGCCTTGGCGCGCTCCTTGGCCGGCGCCGCCTTCGCGGCCTTGGTCTTCGGCGGTTGTGTCTTCGGCGTTTGTGCTGCGGACGACGGCATCCTCACAGATGTCGTCCTGGAGGACGCCTTTTCAGCGGGCGCTCTGGACGCGCCGGCGGGCCTGGGCGCAGCCGGCTTGGCCGGTCGGGCCCGACGCCCCGTACTCATCTTCCGAACGCGCTTCATCATGGCCCCTGTGACATGAACTCCGAAAAACGAAGGGGCACTTGTACTGTCATGTCTCGTCGTGCCGCTTTCGATTGAAGCTCCCGATTACCCGCGCCATTGAGCAGCATGGCACGGTCGTTTCCGGGTGTCACGATGCCCCGGAGGTTGTCCCCGCCGGAAACATTCGGAGATATCAGGGCTGCGGACAGGACACGGCTAGACCATGCCGATCCTGTGTCGGATTTCCGTCGGCGAGACGCCTTCCGCGCGCAAGGCGCGCAATCCCGTCGCCTGGGTGGACTTGGACAGCTTGCGGCCCTGCGCGTCGCGAATCAGTTGGTGATGCCGATAGGCCGGGGCCGGCAGGCCGAGCAGGACCTGCAGCAGCCGGTGGACGCTCGTGGCATGAAACAGGTCCTGTCCACGCACCACCTCCGTCACCCCCTGCAGGGCATCGTCGAGCACGACGGAGAGGTGATAGCTGGTCGGCGTCTCCTTGCGCGCCAGAATCACATCCCCCCAGGCCTCCGGCCTTGCTTCGACCCTGCCACTCTCGCCCGAAGGCCCGGCGCCGTGCTCGTCCCAGGCCGCCCGGCCCGCGCGCGCGACCGCGGCGGCCATGTCGAGCCGCAAGGCATAGGGCGCGCCGCCGGCCATCAGTGCCGCACGGCGCGCTCCGGAGAGCGAGGTCGCGGTCCCCGGATAGAGCGGCGCGCCATCCGGATCGCGCGGCCACCTCCCCTCTGCATCCCGTTGCGCGACCATCCGCGCGACCTCGGCCCGGCTCTCGAAGCTCGGATAGACCAGCCCCATGCCCTGCAGCCGCTCCAGCGCAGCGCGGTACTCGGCGAGGTGCTCCGATTGCCGCCGCACCGGCTGCTCCCAGGCGATGCCGAGCCAGGCGAGATCCTCGTAGATCGCCTGCTCGAACTCGGGGCGGCAGCGGGTCGGGTCGATGTCCTCGATGCGCAGCAGCAAGCGGCCGCCGCTCTGCTGCGCGCATTGGAAGTTCAACAGCGCCGAAAAAGCGTGGCCGAGATGCAGATAGCCGTTCGGGCTGGGGGCGAATCGGAAAACGGGTGGCAT